>JAQVEI010000158.1 GCA_028697695.1 Lentimicrobiaceae bacterium | reverse complement strand
GCCTTTGAAGGCAAGGCATACAGGGGAGATATCAAAGCAGAAATTCCGGTAAAAGATCAAAGCAATTTATTGTTGAGAACCATTTCCATCGACAATAAAGAATATTCCCTTTTTGTGCCGGCAGAATATGATGAAAGTACCCGCCTATACCCTGTTGTTTATTCCATTGGTCGTTTTTCTGATAAACAAAAAAATACCATTGCCCTGCAAACCAACCACTGGATTGAAAAAGGCGAAATACCCCCGCTTATGATGCTTTTCCTAGAACCGGGTGTGAAAAACCTCGATGATATAATCATTCCTGCCATGGAGAATGAACAAAGGGCACGTAAGGGATTCCGTTTCAGGGCACTGCTGGGTTATGAAACAGGAGGAAAAACAGCGCTTCATTATGTAATAAATCCTGAGCAATTTACTTCATGTTTGCTGTTTGATGCAGATGATGATTTTGAAAGTTTCAGGGAAAAATTCACCGCAGTGGGCGCCAAAGCAATGGAAAGAACCTGGTTTTACATAGATACACCCGATAAGGGAAATTACTATGCATTCAATGGCAAACTGCATATGCTTTTCAGGGAAAAGAATTTTTACCATGAATACAGGGTAAGCGAAGGGAAAGGTGGCTTTGAATGGTTATTAAACGGGCTTCACGAAGCAATGATATTTACAGCAAACAAAATTCACAGATAAAAATGATTTGATTATTAACTAAACCCTTAATTTTTATGTACATAGTTAGCAGTTATTCTCTCGCCATTGCACTTTGTTTTGTCACCATGCTTTGCTGGGGTTCCTGGGCAAATACACAGAAACTCGCTTCAAAAACATGGCGTTATGAACTCTTTTACTGGGATTATGTGATTGGCATCCTGTTGTTTTCTGTAATCCTCGGCTTTACCTTGGGCAGTTATGGGGAACTTGGCAGAGGTTTTATTGAAGACCTGGAACAGGTAAGCAGCCGAAATTTCTGGAGCGCCTTTGCCGGAGGAATTATTTTCAACGCTTCCAACATTCTTCTCGCTGCTGCAATTTCGATTTCAGGTATGGCCGTTGCCTTCCCGCTGGGTGTTGGACTTGCCCTAGTATTGGGGGTGGCTGTTAATTATATCGGCGCACCAAAAGGCGATCCCCTTGTTCTTTTTCTGGGCGTTTTTCTTGTTGTTGTTGCCATTGTTTTAAACGGCATGGCCTCAGGAAAAATGGCACAAAAATCAAAGGAAAAATCCTCCAAAAAAGGAATCTGGATTGCCCTGAGTGCAGGACTTCTCATGTCGCTCTTCTACAGGTTCGTAGCTGCATCAATGGATTTAAATAATTTTGAATATCCTGAAGCCGGGAAAATGGCTCCCTATGCAGCTTTCTTTGTTTTTTCATTAGGTATTCTGGCAAGTAATTTCCTTTTCAATACCATTGTAATGAAAAAACCCTTTGTTGGAGAACCTGTTTCTTACAAACAATACTTCAGCGGCAGTCTTTCTACACACACTGTAGGTGTTTTGGGAGGTATTATCTGGGGACTTGGAACGGCACTCAGCTATATAGCAGCCGGAAAAGCAGGTGCTGCCATTTCCTATGGGCTTGGACAAGGTGCGACCATGGTAGCAGCCCTTTGGGGTGTATTTATCTGGAAAGAATTCAAGGGAGCAGGTTCCAGAATTAATCTCATGCTGTTCCTCATGTTCGTGTTTTTTATATCAGGCCTCATTTTTATAATCGTTTCCGGAGGAAACTAAAATTAAATAATCTCTTTTATTAACTAAATTCTATTTTTTATGAAAAAGTATTTGAGTTTTATGATGGTTGCCCTGTTTATGGCAACATTTACCATCTCCTGCGACAAGGATGATGATGGCGACAAAAAAGAAGCAGAAGTTTCTTTACTTAAGACTGTAAAAGCCGTTTGGGGCGTTGATGAATGGGAAATATGGGAATTTACCTATGATGCCGATAAGCGACTGACCAAAGTTGAAAACTTCTGGTTAACAGACTTTGACAAAGCCTATGATTATGATTATTCTGTTCCCGGTAAATTGTCAATTACACGTACAGGACAAACTCCTGTTGTTTATGACCTGGATGCCCAGGGAAGAATTACAAAAGAAGATTGGGGCGGCGGCGAATATGCTTCCTATGAGTACAATGCCGATGGCTACCTGGTAAAAGTGAAAGAATTCTGGGGCGGCGTTGAACACCTGAAATGGGATGTTGAAATTACCAATGGCAATGTTACCAAACACACCCGTTACGATGATGCAGGTGCAGTAAACAGAATTAAGACTTTCTCCTATACCCCGGGCGATAATGTCAATAACATTGATCAGGTAATTGTTGTCGACTCATACTGGCGCACTGTAAGTGGCCTATATGGTAAGCCCAGCAAGAAACTGGTTGATTACCTGGATTACTGGAACGGACCCGGTGATGAGGCAAACACCAAAAGAACCACCATTGCCTACGAGTTTGACAATAAAAACCGTGTTTCAAAAATTACCCGTACAGGTGCAGGCTGGCAGGAAGTGTTGGAATACACCTACTACGATTAGTTAGTTGATTAGTTAAGCATAGTGAGTCTCTGTAATTGAAATCTGTAGGGGAGATAGTTGTTGCAAAACAACTATTTCCTTACTCAGATATTACCAGGCCTGAATTCCTTTTCATTTTCTTTTTTTTCAGACATTGTTAATTATGTCAGGATATTCTTATTTCAAATTTTGAAAAACCCCGTTTCATGTTTTCAAGAAAATCCATTGGGTTTTTTTTAGGTATTGCCGTTTTACTGGGCATCTACCTCTCCCCGGTAGTAGAAGGTTTATCAAATGAAGCAAAAAATGCATCGGCGGTTGCCCTGCTTATGGCTATCTGGTGGATTACCGAGGCCATCCCTATTTTTGCCACGGCATTTGTCCCCATGGTCTTTTTTCCCGTTATGGGCATTATGCCCGCCGGAGATACAGCAATCAACTACGGGCACGACCTCGTACTGATGATGATTTCAGGCTTTTTTTTGGCAAAGGCCATTGAAGTGCATAACCTGCACAAACGAATTGCCCTTTTCATCATAAAAACATTAGGCACAAGCCGCCGGAAAATCCTGCTGAGTATGATGCTGGCAACTGCCTTCCTGTCTATGTGGATAGCAAATGTGACTGCCGCCTTGCTCATGCTGCCCATTGGATTTGCAATCATAGCAAAAGAGGAAAGCTATGCCGAACATGCCGGGAAATTCGGTATAGGCCTGATGCTTGCCATTGCCTACTCGGCAAGTATTGGAGGAACAGCTACACTCATAGGCTCCCCCACCAACCTTATTTTCAGCGGCGTGATGGCAAAAATGTTTCCTGAATCCCCGCTGATTAGTTTTACCGAATGGTTCAAACTGGGAATGCCATTGGTCATCATCTTCCTGCCAGTTGTGTGGTTCTACCTCACCCGCTATTTCAAAATAAAGGGGACTATCCCAGGCAACAGGGATGTCATAACCAAAGAATATCACGACCTGGGCAAAATGTCCACGGCCGAAAAAAGAGTTTCCGTAATTTTTTTATTGACCGCCCTGTGCTGGATCTTTCGCGAAAGCATTGTCATAGGCCAATTTACCATCCCAGGATGGAGCAACCTGCTGGGCCTCGATGGTTTTGTGCAGGACTCTACGGTGGGTATGTTTGCAGCCATGCTGCTTTTTTTAATACCTGCCAATAAGGAAAAAAGATTACTCGACTGGAAACAGGCCAGCCAGATTCCCTGGGGAGTAGGCGTAATTGTTGGCGGAGGGTATGCCCTTGCCACAGCCTTTAAGGTAACCGGACTGGCCGAATGGCTGGGACAGCAGATGGTGTTCGTGAGTGCCTACCCCGATTTAATCGTACTTTTTATCATCGTGGGCATTGTCCTCATTTTTACCGAAATGAACCCAAACACAGCTACTGCAAACATATTCCTGCCAATTCTGGCAAGTATGGCAGTAGCAGCCAATATAAATCCCCTTCTTTTGATGGTCCCTGCAACATTTGCAAGTTCCTTCGTCTTTATGATGCCGGCAGGTACCGGACCAAATACCGTTATTTTTGGTAGTAACAGAATCTCGGTGCCCGAAATGGCAAAATGCGGACTGGGAATGAAAGTGATCAGCCTCATTTTCCTGACCCTTGTCCTGTATTTCTTAATTATTCCCATGATGGGAATGGATGGCACAATGCCCCTCTGGGCCAAATAATTCAAAACAAACCTATCTATGATAGCAACAGTAGGTAACATAGGTGATAAAGTTCGTTCAGACTGCTTCATAAAGCTTGAACTGAAAAAATCGGGCGGCATCCAACTGAAACTTCAAAGCAAGGTAGGCTTCCTGTTTGAGGATTCAATCAGGAAGCTATGTCACAACATACTGAATTTCTTTAAAATAAAGGACGCTGAGCTTGAAATAACCGACAAGGGAGCCTTGCCCTTTGTTATTGCCGCAAGAATGGAAGCAGCAATTAAAATGCTTATAAAAACCGACAAGAACTTTTTACTTGAAATCCTTCCGGAAAATCTGCAGGTCTCCCCACCCGACCGGAACTGGTTCTCAAGGCTATATTTACCCGGTAATTCCCCTGCCATGATGCTTAATGCCGGCATTCACAATCCCTCTGCAATTATCCTTGACCTGGAAGACTCCGTGGCACCTGAAAGAAAACCAGAAGCCCGCCTGCTGGTGCGTAATGCTTTACGTAGCCACAGCTTCCTGGGGGCCGAGCGTATGGTGCGGATTAACCCAGTCCCATTCGGGCTGGACGACCTGGAGGATATCATTCCCCACGCCGTGCACACCATACTCGTTCCCAAGGTGGAAAGTGCCGAACAGATTACATGCGTAAACGACAGAATCAGGACCATTTTCAGGAAAACGGGACAAACAGGTTATGTGAGGCTGATACCAATCATTGAAACGGCACTGGGCGTGATGAAGGCTTTTGAAATTGCACAGGCTGCAGATAACATCGTGGCCATGACAATAGGTCTGGAAGATTATACGGCCGACATTGATGCGCAAAGAACCTACGAAGGAAAAGAATCGGCGTTTGCAAAGGGTATGGTGCTGAACGCCTGCAAGGCTGCCGGCATACAGGCACTGGACTCGGTGTTTTCCGATGTTTCCGACATGGAAGCACTGAAAAAATATGCACTGAATTCAAAGGCCATTGGATACGACGGCATGGGTTGCATTCATCCCCGGCAATTGAAAATTATCAATGAAAGCTTCGCACCCAGCGAATATGAAATTGATCAGGCAAAAAAAATTGTGACAGCCTACAATGAAGCCTCCAAAAATGGCTTTGGCGTGGTTGCTCTGGGCACAAAAATGATTGACCTGCCGGTGGTGAAAAGGGCAGAGAAAATTATGAACCTTGCCATACAAACCGGGAAAGTGAATCCTGACTGGATAAACCCTTCTTTAGACAAATAAACTGAATCATGAAAAAATACGACCAGCTGACAACCAACAAGGTGGGGAGAGAAGTCCCCGGCATTGTAAATAGCCTGCCCATGATTCCGTTCCAGGGCGTGGGGGCACATACACCCACCGGGAATAAATACGGACCGCCAATCCCCTCCTGCTCCGATTTTCCGCCCGACGGAAACAAACTGATCTCCTCTCTGAAAGAAGCTTTGATTAAAGCAGGTATAAAAAACGGGATGTGCATTTCCACCCATCACCACTTCAGAAACGGGGATGTAATTGCCCTGCAGATTTTTGAAATCGCCTCGGAAATGGGCATCAAAGACCTGGTGTGGTTTCCTTCGGCATCTTTTGAGTGCCATACACCTATGGTGAAATACCTTGAAAATGGCACCATGAACCGCATTGAGGGAAGCATGAACGGCCCCCTCGGCCGCTTTACCTCCGAAGGGAAAATGAAGGGACTTGCGGTTTTGCGCTCTCACGGAACCAGGTACCAGGCTGTACAAAACGGGGAAGTGAAGATAGACATCGCCGTGATTGTAGCACCGGCAGCCGATTCATTCGGAAATGCAAACGGACTCACCGGACCAACTGCCTGTGGCTCGCTGGGGTTTGCACTGGCTGACTCCCAATATGCCGCCAAAGTCATTGTGATAACCGATAATCTTGTGCCATTTCCTTG
>JAQVEI010000157.1 GCA_028697695.1 Lentimicrobiaceae bacterium | reverse complement strand
CAAAACCAGGGGCTACCAATATACCGTCCAGGCCATCCAATATTTGAGCAGGGTTATCGACAGTAATGGATTCGGAATGAACCGGCTTAATGATTACTTTGCACTTATTGGCTGCACCTGCATGCAAAAAAGATTCCCGTATGGATTTATAGGCATCTTTAAGTTCAACATATTTACCTACCAATCCAATAGTAACCTGATTTTCAGGATTTTTTAGCCTATCGAGAAACTCCTGCCATATAAGCAATTCCGGAGTTTTTCCAACCGGTAGATGCATTTTTTCAAGCACCTCTACATCGAGCTTTTCATCACGCATCAATATCGGCACTTCATAAATGGATTCTGCATCAATGGATTCGATAACAGAGGTAGGATCAACGTTACAGAATAGCGCTATTTTATTGCGTAATGATTCGTTTAAATGTTTCTCGGTACGGCATACGATAATGTCAGGCTGCACTCCCTGTTCAAGCATGGTTTTCACCGAATGCTGTGTAGGTTTTGTTTTAAGTTCGCCGGCAGCGGCCAAAAAAGGCACCAGGGTAAGATGAATAACCAGACAGCCGGTACCTATCTCCCATCTTAGTTGACGAACAGCCTCAATATATGGCAATGATTCAATATCACCTACCGTACCCCCAATCTCCGTGATTACGAAATCATATTTAGCCATGGCTGCCAATAGTTTTACGCGCCTCTTGATCTCATCGGTAATGTGGGGCACTACCTGCACCGTTTTGCCCAGGTAATCGCCTTTGCGTTCTTTATCGATAACCTCCTGATATATCCGGCCTGTTGTTACATTATTTGCCTGTGAGGTAGGTATACTCAGATAGCGTTCATAATGTCCCAAATCGAGATCAGTTTCTGCACCGTCATCAGTAACATAGCATTCACCATGTTCATAGGGGTTGAGCGTGCCCGGATCTATATTAATGTATGGGTCCAGCTTTTGGATGGTTACCGAATATCCGCGTGCCTGAAGCAACTTGGCCAATGAAGCGGAGATAATTCCTTTTCCTAAGGAGGAGGCAACACCTCCGGTAACAAAAATATATTTGGTAGCTGGCATAGCGGATACTTTTTTTTGTGCAAATTAAAGAAAAAATGTGCTTACCGAACAATGGAAAATACTTCACTCAATACAAAACTAACTCAAATTGAGATGATAACATTATAATTATAAAAACAGGCATCGACCGGTAAAGTGCAAATGTACAAAGCCCCCGGCAATGGATAACTATAAATCCAAAAAAAGATAATTATTTAAATTCGCGAAATTAATTAATTCATCTTAACGTATTGTAGCACTGTTGAATATATCTCCTCTTTATTGTAAGGCTTGGATAAGAATTCATTCATGCCTACTTCAAAGCTTTTTTTGCGGAATGATTCCTCCGAATAGGCAGTAATGGCAATAATGGGGATGTTTATATTTCTCCGGCGGATTTCAAGGGTGGCTTCCCACCCATTCATACGGGGCATATCAATATCCATCAAAATAACATCGTATTTATCAGCTATACATGCATCTACAGCTTCCTGCCCATCGGGAACAAGCGTATAATCCCATCCCATTCTTTTTATTAAAATTTCAATAATACGTTGATTCAGCAGATTATCTTCAGCAATCAACACTTTGATGGCTTTAGTTGGAACAGACATTGATTGGGTCGGCCTTTCGGTTTTAGATAATAAGTTCATACTAGCACAATAGAGTTTGCCCAAAGCAATTAATAGCAAAAGTGAGAGAAAGTAACCCCACTTTTGAAAAAAAAATTCAAAAAATCTTAAAATTTACTGAGAAACAAATCGTCTTCCGTTTTTAACAGCAAATTAAAGAGTTAAACAAGTGAAAAACAATTTAATAAAAGTTGTTAAAGTCGATGCAAAGTTAAAAAAAAATCCCTTTTTTCAAAGGGATAAAATGATGAAAAGCAATTTTTTAGCTTATTGCCCCAGGTAAGCTTTTAATAACTTACTACGGGATGTATGCTTTAAGCGGCGAATGGCTTTTTCCTTAATTTGTCGAACACGTTCGCGGGTAAGGTCAAATTTGGCACCAATCTCTTCCAGGGTAAGCCCATGATTCATGCCTATGCCGTAATAAAGGTTTACTACATCGCGCTCCTTTTCAGTGAGGGTAGCCAATGAACGTTGAATTTCCCGTGCAAGCGATTCCCGCATAAGCCCCGCATCCGTTACGGGCGTATCTTCATCCACGAAAATATCGATAAACTTCATATCTTCATCTTCAGTAAGCGGCGCATCCATAGAGATATAACGGGTTGAAATTTTTAGTGCAGCATCAATCTTGTACTCGGGGATTTCGAGCGAGGCAGCAATTTCATCCGGTGAGGGCGGACGCTCAAACTTCTGCTCCAATCGTGAAGACTCTTTTTTGATTTTATTGAGTGAGCCAACCTGATTCAGCGGCAAACGCACAATACGCGATTGCTCGGCCAGGGCCTGAAGAATGCTTTGACGAATCCACCAAACGGCATAGGAAATAAATTTAAACCCTCTGGTTTCATCAAAACGTTGTGCAGCTTTTATCAGTCCAAGGTTACCCTCATTGATGAGGTCAGGAAGACTAAGTCCCTGATTTTGATATTGTTTTGCTACAGAAACAACGAACCTTAAATTGGCTTTGCACAATTTCTCCAGCGCTTGTTGATCGCCCTGTTTAATGCGTTGAGCCAGGAGAACCTCTTCCTCGGCACTGATCAATTCCTCCTTGCCTATGTCCTGAAGGTATTTGTCGAGCGAAGCGGTTTCACGATTGGTAATTGATTTGGTTATTTTTAGTTGTCTCATATTGGGGTTTCAGGTTAAAGAAAGTACCGTGCCGGTGTCATTCTTATCATTAACAAATATCAGCATATAAAGTTCAGCAAATTTTGTCTATCATTCAGCCCTGTTAGAGCAGAATGATGGACAAACTACGTCCGGATGCTGAAATAATATGTCCAGCCGTAAATGCTTACATACCAAACCCGTAATAGGCTCTGGTTTTGTTCGGATAGATGCCTTCTAACAGCACCCCTCCTTCTTTGTTTTCAAGCGTGCGGGAGAGTGTTTCAATACTATCAATGCGTTTGCCGTCAAGTTTTAGAATAATAAAACCTTCACGAACGCCGGCATTGCGTAGTTTTCCATTGCGTAATGCTACAATTTGCATGCCATAGTCAAGGCCTAATCTATCTTTTAGCTCACTATCAATGGGTTTTAAGGTTGCTCCCAGCAAATTCTCTACATCAATGCTTTCCCGTTTCACCGGATCGGTATTTCCACTCCGGTTTTTAAGGGTAACGTTAAAGTTCTTATCGTTATTGCCTCTGCGCACAGCTACTGCAATTTTATCGCCCGGACGATGCTGACCAATAATCTCGAGCAATTCCGAAGTGGAATTTACCGGGATGCCTTCAATGTTTAAAATAATATCGCCTTTTTTTATGCCTGCTTCATCAGCAGCACTTTTTTCGGTAACATCGGCAATATATACTCCATCCAGGGCAGCTATTTTTTCGTCCATGGCCAGCTTGCTGTCGATATCACGGATACTTACACCCAGGAAACCCCGCTGTACCGTGCCAAACTCCCGCAAATCGGTCACAACTTTACGCACTATGTTTACCGGAATGGCGAATGAATATCCTGCATAATAGCCAGTACCGGAGGCAATGGCAGCATTGATACCTACCAGTTGTCCGGCAGTATTAACAAGTGCCCCCCCACTGTTTCCTCTATTTACAGCCGCATCTGTCTGAATAAACGACTCAATGGATGATGATATGCCGTCGGGAGAACCAAGAATGTTGATGTTTCTTGCTTTTGCACTTACGATGCCTGCCGTTACCGTAGAGGTAAGGTTAAAGGGATTTCCTACGGCAAGTACCCATTCCCCAATCTGAAGATCATCAGAATTACCATACAACAGATAGGGTAAATCGTTGGCATTTATTTTAATTACTGCCAAATCGGTAGAAGGGTCAGTACCTACCACTGTAGCTTCATAGGTTCTTTTATCGTTAAGTGTTACTTCCACCCGGTTGGCTTCTGTAACAACATGATTGTTGGTTACGATGTAGCCGTCAGGCGATACAATTACGCCGGAACCTGTGGCAATGATAGGCTCAGGTCGGCCACCCCGCTGAGGCATGCGGTCACCGAAAAAATCACGAAAATCAAAAAAATAATCATATACACTGCTTTTACGCTCGTATTCAGTTTTGATATGAACCACTGCATGCACTGTGTTGCTGGCTGCTACCGTAAAATCAGGCAAAACCATAGGACCTGACATGGTAGTTTCACCTGCAGTTAAATATGCAGGAACCTGATGATTAACACCCCGGAGTTGTGATTGGTTTTTGTCGCCTATCCAGGTATAAGCCGATAACGCAATTACACCGCCTGCAATTGCAATCAGTAAACTGCTGACAAATTTTTTCATAATATATTGAATTTGTAAAAGATAAAATTAATACCGATACGCGCCAAGTAAAAACGTTATCGATGTGCTTGAATTAACGCAATAAGCAGACCATTTGTTACACCGTCCGTTGTTAAAAAATGTTAAGCAAGTGATTGAAAATAAGCAGGGTATATTACAATCTATACCAGGAGAAAAATATACTCATCTATATATTAATGTATTGAGATTACATGATTATTCTTCACCCGGGGTTACTGAAAGCCGTAACCTACTTAAATATAACAAAAATAACCGAATATTATGACCCATTAAGTCATTCCATTTTAGCATTAAATATTCAGTTTCCTGCCATTTTGACAAAACAATCAGACAGTTGCCTGGATTATAGATAAAACTAGTGAAAAAACTCCATGTGCCAAATCATTTTTAATGGTTTAACTCCTCAATCATTACAAAGGTAAAACTTGAGGGAATTAAAGCAAATATAATGAATAAGGATTATCTTTGTTCAATCAAATGTAAGCATTAAGTCATCGGGCATCCCGGCATTGTGGCGTCTGCCGTCAAATAATCTATAACCAATTGATACGCTATGCAAAAAAAACAGCTTGCCATTGTCCTCAACTCTACAGCTATCTTTCTGTTGGCTTACCTGTTTGCTTTCCTGTTGTTTCAATCTTTTACCGTAATTTCGGCTTTATTGTTTGATTTTAAGCTCAATATCAATTACACCCGGATAAACTTCCTAATGAAACCCTCAGAATGGTCTTTCGACTCTGTAAAGACTATTTACAGCAGTGGACCAATCATAAGTTTTATAGTTTCTATCGCCATGATAGCCATTGCCATACGTTTCAGGGAATATACCGGGCTGTTAAAGTTGTTTTTTCTCTGGGCTTTTGTTCATAGTTTTAATTTGATGCTGGGCCCTGCATTTGCTGGTGCACTTTTAAGCGAAGGTTTCGGACATGTGCTTATCTGGTTATATTTACCCGATACCGGCAAGTTACTTGTTACATTGATTTCAGCTTTTTTGCTGGCGGTTACCGGATTTGCCATCAGTGGCCTCTTTATACTGGGAGCCAACACCTATTACAATCAGCTTAAGCCTGAAAACACCCCCAGGTTTATCATTTATCAGGTCATCATACCCTTTGTTGTAGGAACGTTGATCATTGCATTGCTGCGACATCCACTTAGTTATTACGATGCTGCCCTGCTGCTGACACCGCTCATTATGCTGCTGCCTGTTTTATTGAACAGCTCGGGTCGTCCCATGCTCTTTTTTGATGAAAAGCCCAAAGAAGCCAATATTAACATCCAGCTTTTAGTGATTTCGGCTGTCGTATTGCTTATATATCGGGTAGGCCTTCATTTCCCTTTACGTTTTTAGCGCATTATCACAACTTTAAACCTGGATTGCCCCCTTGCAGTGCTTATTAAAAGCAGGTAAAGTCCCTGATTTAAGTTGTTTACATCGATCTGAGAAAATGATAAACTGGGAAAGGAAGAATGAACCAATGCTCCGCTACTGGAATACATCTCAAGTTGTTGAATAGCCTGAGCCGAACGAATTGACAAAATATGATCGCGCACCGGATTAGGGTATACTTGAACTCCAAAATCGTGAACCATTCCAATTCCTACAGGTTCTACACAATTAATTTCAGCCTCCCAGCCCTGTCCCTGATT
>JAQVEI010000156.1 GCA_028697695.1 Lentimicrobiaceae bacterium | reverse complement strand
TCCCAAAATGAAAAAATAATGAGTTTTTATTTGATTTTAATAATCCAAGTTGCTCATAATTAATGAAATAACAAATCATTGCATTTTGATAATTGAAGCAACGTTGAACCAATTTGGAAAAAAATTTGTTATAAAGAAAGATAATCTTAATGATAATTTTTAAGTTATTTAGCAAGATAGTGATAATCAATTACATGAAGGGCTTATGTACTTTTGATGTTTTCCAGAAAACTTAGAAAATCCTCGGGTGATTTTACCACAAAAATGTTGTCAGGGTAATTAATGTCCATTTCCAGTACCTGATATCCGGAGATAAACAAGGTCTTGGTGGGGAAAGTGTGTGCAATTTGCTCTACAAATTCCTCATATTTTTTTTGTGGCAACTGTGTAGTAACTGAGGTAAAGAAGTAATCAATATTCTGTTTCTGCATCACAGCATAAATATCTTCAAACGGAACGGATTGTCCAAGATAAATAACTTTAAAGCCATGCTTCCGAATCAGATAATTGTAAAATAACAATCCCAACTCATGCCATTCGTTGGATGGCAGCCACATAAGGAACGTTTTAGCTCCGAATTTTGTTTTTAGCGATTGCCCGTCAATCGCGATGCTGAGCTTTTGCCGGATAAGATAGGATACAAAGTGTTCCTGAGCCGGATAAATAGTGCCCACCTGCCAGAGTACACCTACTTTATCAAAGAAAGGGTACAATACTTTGGTCACTGTATCGTCAAAACCAAGCTTAATGATGGTTGATGACAAAACTTTCTCAAACCGCAGCTCATCAAAATCAATCATTGCAAGAATAAGGTGCTCAATTTGATTGTTGTTGTCGTCACTGGATGAGTCTGAGATATCGATAATTTTTTCATGAATCTCATCCGGATCCATAGAAACTATATTGGATATTTTGTAACCATTTTTATTGAGGATGGAAACATTTAGTAATTTTCTTAAATCTTTATCCGTATAGGATCTGATATTGGTTGAGGTGCGTTCAGGAGCTATCAATCCATAACGTTTTTCCCAAATCCGTATGGTATGAGCCTTAACTCCGGTTA
The DNA here is from genome assembly GCA_028697695.1 of Lentimicrobiaceae bacterium. Taxonomy (GTDB): domain Bacteria; phylum Bacteroidota; class Bacteroidia; order Bacteroidales; family Lentimicrobiaceae; genus Lentimicrobium. Next base: position 5,091 of record JAQVEI010000156.1, on the reverse strand, counting down.
GCTTTTCGAGATCTTTTATAGAGTATTTAACCAGGGGAAGAGATGAAGTTGTTTGCATTGTATTGTTTAGAGTTATGGTGTTAATCGATAAACAAGCATGAAAGCAAAATGTTTTTGCTTCCATGCCCATAATTCTAAAAAAGATGCTACCTGACTATGATTGAATGAGCTGTGAAGGTTCTATTAAAAAGATCCGCTTCTGGCCTTTTGAATTACCTGCTCCAAACCTTCAACAAAACTGCCACCGGCAGTGGCGATGTGAGGCTGACCGCCCCCACCACCTTTAATTTCACGTGAAAGAGTTTTTATTATGGCTGCTGCACTGTATTTGCCTGCACTGGCAAGCTCATCGGATAAAGCTACCACTATCCCAGGTTTGCCTTCATGCAGAGATGCCAAAACGATCAAAAAATCGTTACCGGCATTTTTAATTTTGAAAGCAAGGTTTTTTACGGCATCGGGTTCCATATTTATTTGTGAAGTTATCAATCGATAATCTTCTTTAGGGATGGCTTGTTGTATGAGCTCGTTGGAGATGCTTTTTATTTTTTCATCCAGCAGTGCTTCGGCTTGTTGTCTGAGCTTATGGTTTTCATCCACCAGGCTTTTAACTCCTTTCAGGACGTCTGCAGGGTTTTTTGTCATCTCTTTGACCTGTGTCAGTATATTTAGTTGTTGGTTCAGGAACTTTTCGGCCCCCTCTCCCGTTATGGCTTCAATACGCCTGACTCCTGCAGCTATGGCCGATTCTGATATAATTTTGAAGTATCCAATTTGTCCGGTGGCTTTAACGTGTGTGCCCCCACACAACTCAATGGAAGGGCCAAAGCTAATCGTCCGGACGATATCCCCGTACTTTTCACCAAAAAGTGCTAGCGCACCCCGCTTAAGTGCGTCCTCCACAGGTATATCGCGGTGTTCATTCAATGTATGGTTTTCCCTTATCATGGCATTTACCCGGTGTTCAATGGCTGACAATTCTTCTTCGCTCAGCTTTTGAAAGTGTGAAAAATCAAACCGCAGGTAATCCGGATGAACATACGAACCTTTTTGTTCAACATGGTTACCCATAATTTGCCTTAGGGCATGATGTAGCAGGTGGGTAGCCGAATGGTTGTTTGCCGTGTTTTGCCGTGCACCGGCTGATACATACGCCCTAAGGCCGGCGCTTATATCGTCGGGAAGTTTGGCAGTCAGATGAATGGTGAGGTTGTTCTCTTTAAGGGTGTCCAGTACTTCAATGTTTTCAGCTTCGCTTTTTAATGTCCCTTTATCACCCACCTGTCCACCCGATTCAGCATAAAACGGGGTTTCTGCCAATACAATCTGAAAGAAAGTTTTGCCCTTGTTGTTTATTTTGCGGTAACGGGTAATGTAAGTATCGGCAAACAGGGTGTCGTAACCTACAAATACTTCCGGCAAGCCGGCATTCACCACAACCCAATCATCCAGCTCAATGGCCGCATCTTTACGTGAGCGGGCTTTCTGGGCTTCAAGGCCCCGGTAAAAACCATCCATATCGATTGTCTTATGGTGCTCTCTGGCCATCAAAGCTGTTAAATCTACCGGGAATCCATAAGTGTCAAATAATTCAAATGCAAAGTCACCATCAATTTGAGATGTCTCGGGATTACTTTCGATGTAATGGTTGAATTTATGTATGCCATTTGCAAGTGTACGCAAAAACCCGTTTTCTTCTTCGGCAATTACTTTTTCTATAAGTGTTTGTTGAGATTTTAGTTCTGTAAAATAGCCGCCCATTTCATCTACCAGAACGGGTACAAGCTTATGAATAAATGGCTCGTGCAAACCAAGAAAAGTATAGCCGTAACGTACTGCACGCCGCAATATACGACGTATCACATAACCGGCCTTATTGTTCGAGGGCAGTTGACCGTCAGCTATTGCGAAAGAAATGGCGCGCAAATGGTCAGCAATTACACGCATGGCAACATCTGTTTCGGAAGATGTGCCGTATTCGATACTACTGAGTGAGGCAATGGTTTTTATGATGGGCTGAAAAACATCGGTATCATAGTTGGACTTTTTGTTTTGCAGTGCCATGCACAATCGTTCAAAACCCATTCCGGTATCCACGTGCTTTGCCGGAAGTGGTTGTAGCTTACCATTTGCCAAACGGTTGAATTCCATGAATACCAGGTTCCAGATTTCTATAACCAGGGGATGTCCCTCGTTCACAAGTTGTGCGCCGGGGGTCAATTGCCGTTCGGCCTCATCGCGAAGGTCAACATGTATTTCGGAACAGGGGCCACAAGGCCCGGTATCGCCCATTTCCCAGAAGTTGTCTTTTTTATTTCCCAACAGTATGCGATCTTCAGCAATCCAGGATTTCCAATAATTAAATGCCTCTGTATCTGCCGGCAGATTATCATCAGTATCACCACCAAAAACGGTTACATACAAACGGTCTTTGTCAATTTTATATACATCTGTAAGTAATTCCCAGCCCCATTCAATGGCCTCCTTTTTAAAATAGTCGCCAAAAGACCAGTTGCCCAACATTTCAAACATGGTGTGGTGATAGGTGTCATGACCAACTTCTTCCAAATCATTGTGCTTTCCCGATACCCTCAGGCACTTTTGTGAGTTGGCAATGCGCGGATACTTTACCGGAGAATTCCCCAGAAAAATATCTTTAAACTGGTTCATGCCGGCATTGGTAAACATAAGCGTGGGATCATTTTTAATGACCATAGGTGCGGATGCGACCAGATGATGACGGTGCGACTCAAAGAAATTTAAAAAGGTTTGTCTTATTTGCTGAGCATTCATATACGTATGGTTGAGAAAAATAGTGTTGGAAATTGGTGAAAAATTTAATTTGTAAAAAGATTGCAAATCTAATTCAAAATATTAATTTTGCCACCAGGGGAATAAACAGCCTATCAGGCACAATTAACATTTTTTAATTTCATGGCAAAGGTAAGATATCATTTCAACACCAATTCGTTGAAAATTGAGAAAGTCAAAATTTCCTTCAAGCAAAGAGTGTTGAGGTTTTTTTCAGTGATGGCTACCGGTATGGTCTTCTCAGCAGTAATTCTGGTTGCAGCCTATAATTTTATGGAATCACCGAAAGAGCGCATGCTGCAGCGTGAAATTGAGCAATACAAACTTCAGTATTCCATGCTCAACAAACGTCTAGAACAGGTTCAGGTGGTGATGAACGACCTGCAGGACAGAGACGATAATATTTACCGGGTTATTTTTGAATCTGAGCCTATTCCTTCAGCAATTCGCAAGGCAGGGTTTGGCGGAGCTGATAAATATTCGAAACTCGAAGGCTATAAAAATAGCGAGATCATCAAAAGTACCACCGAAAAGCTGGATATTATTACTAGTCAGCTTTATGTTCAATCAAAGTCTTTTGACGAAGTGTTTGAAATGGCCAGGCGTAAGGAAGAGATGATAGCCTCTATACCGGCAATTCAGCCTGTATCCAACACAGACCTCAAACGCATCGGTTCACATTTTGGTTACCGTACCGACCCGTTTTACAAAGTGATGAAATTTCATGAAGGAATTGATTTTACTGCAACTGTGGGTACCGATATATATGCAACCGGCGACGGTGTAGTAACCAAAGTGGAGCGTTCGGTTAGCGGTTACGGAAATTGCATTGAGATTGAGCATGGGTTTGGTTATAAAACCCTGTATGCCCATATGTCGAAAATGGACGTTAAAAGGGGTGATCGCGTTAAGCGCGGGCAGGTTATCGGACATGTTGGTAACACCGGTAAGTCAACAGCTCCGCATCTTCATTATGAAGTACATAAGAACGGCAGGCCCATCAATCCCATCAACTTCTTCTTTAATGATCTCTCGCCGGAAGAGTACGCACTTATGATCGAGAATTCGCAACGCCCTTCACAAACACTGGATTAACATTAACTTCTAATGTTATGACAGAAAGCAGTAGGGAAGTACAAAAAGTTTATTACCGGATTGGTGAAGTTGCTGCAATGTTTCAGGTGAATGTTTCACTTATCCGTTATTGGGAAAAAGAATTTAGCATCATTAAACCTTACCGGAATAAAAAAGGAACCCGGTTTTTTACTCCAAAAGATGTCGAAAATTTTAAGCTGATTTATCACCTGGTGAAAGAAAGAGGCTTTACCTTGCAGGGAGCACGTGACTACCTTAATGAAAAAAAGATGACTCAGGCCAATCCTGAGTTTGAAATTATTCAGACCCTTCAGAATATTCGTGAGTTTCTCTTATCGCTTAAAGCGGAACTCTGATTTAGAGGTAGGAATGCGGCATTAAATAATTCTTTACATAATCATCTACTCCATCTTCCAAAGAAGTAAATGTTTGTGTATAACCTGCTTTACGTAGTTTCTCCATATTGGCTTCGGTGAAATATTGGTATTTGTCCCGAATATCTTCAGGGGTATCAATAAATTCAATGTTTTCCATTATACCGGCAGCACGAAAAGTAGCTTTGGCCAGATGTAAAAAACTTCGCGCTTTTCCAGTGCCAAGATTATACAATCCGGAATCCGGTTGTTTTTCCATCATAAAAATCAAAACATCCGCAACATCTTTAACATAAATAAAATCTCTAAGCTGCATGCCATCCTCAAAATTATCGTTGTGTGAGCGGAACAATTTAACACCTCCGGTTTTTTTCATTTGGTTATAAGCATGCAGAATTACTGAGGCCATACGTCCTTTGTGATATTCATTTGGGCCGTATACATTAAAGAATTTCATTCCTGCCCAGAAAGGAGGACTTACCGCTTGCGTTAATGCCCAGCGATCAAAATCATTTTTTGAACGGCCATAAGGATTGAGCGGTTCCAGCTGATTCACAATGTGGTGATTGTCGGTATAGCCATGTTCTCCCAGTCCATAGGTGGCTGCCGATGAGGCATATACCAGTGGAATCTGATACCGGCTGCACAATTGCCATACCTGCATGGAATAATTTACATTTAGTTCATCAAATATCTGTTTGTTAAACTCAGTGGTATCCGTACGTGCGCCAAGGTGAAACACGAAATCAATACTTTTATAACGCTCTTCGAACCAACTAAAAAAATGGGTTCTTTCGACATATTCCAGGAT
>JAQVEI010000155.1 GCA_028697695.1 Lentimicrobiaceae bacterium | reverse complement strand
CAATGCCATAGCATCGAGCAGGAAGAGTTTTTTTTCGGAAGATGACATCTGATGATGGATTTGGTACAAAAATAACCTTCGGCAGGAAAAGAATCGTGAAACCGAATGGTTTATTTTACAAAGATATAAAACATGCGGCGCTTTACACCACCATAATACTGAATATGAGAACCGGTATGCATATCACGGGCGCCGGCAGTTCCCGGTTGTTCAGCAAGTATATAACAAAGCCCCGCTGTTTGTTACAGATGCCTTATTACTTTATGCCAATAATGGGTTTATATAAGATAATGCCACTTTTCTATTTCGTATTTTTATATATTTGCTGATATCAATTTTATGGACTTATGGACAATTACACGGGCACTGTGGTGTCGAAACTTCCTTTTACCGGGACCAGTATCTTCGCGGTTATGTCAGCGCTTGCCCACGAGCATGGTGCATTGAATCTCTCTCAGGGTTTCCCCGACTTTCCCATTTCCGATGAGTTAATCAAGCTGGTACACAGTGAAATGAAAAAAGGGAATAACCAGTATGCGCCAATGCCCGGTGTAATGAAACTGCGGGAAGGCATTGCGGAGATGTTTGAAAAAAGGTATGGGGCAAAGTATTTGCCCGAAACGGAGATTACGATAACCGCTGGTGCTACTCAAGGCTTGTTCAGCGCCATCTCGGCATTTATACGTCCGGGTGACGAAGTCATTATTTTTGAACCTGCTTACGATAGCTATGCTCCCGCTGTAACTTTGCAGGGAGGCATGGTGAAATACGCTCAACTGCAGGCTCCCGATTACTCCATCAACTGGGAAACATTTCCCGGGCTTATTACGGGAAGCACCCGCATGATAGTGCTTAACTCCCCTCATAACCCTACCGGTACCATCGTTAATGCACAGGATCTTAAAAAACTGGAGCAACTGCTCCGTAACCGCGATATCCTTCTGTTGAGCGATGAAGTTTATGAACATCTTATATTTGATGGGCATACCCACGAAAGCATTTGCAAATTTCCGGCTTTGGCCGAACGTTCTCTCATCATTGGCTCTTTCGGAAAAACCTTCCATGCCACAGGCTGGAAATGTGGCTTTGTGCTTGCTCCCGCCAAACTTTCTGCTGAGTTGCGCAAGGTACATCAGTTTGTTGTATTTGCAGTGAATACTCCGGTACAGGCAGCACTTGCCACTTATCTGAAAAACCCCGACAACTATATTCACCTGCACAGCTTTTATCAGCAGAAACGCGATAAATTTTTAGAACTTATCAAAGGTTCACGATTTAAAGCCGTGCCGGCATCGGGTACCTATTTTCAGTTGCTTAATTATGAAAACATAAGCAAGGAGAAGGAGATGGAATTTGCCAGCAGGCTTGTGAAAGAGCATAAAATTGCTTCCATCCCTGTGTCTGCATTCTATCAAAAGCAGGAAGACAATAAGATGTTGCGCTTCTGCTTTGCCAAAACGGATGAAACCCTTGAAAAAGCAGCAGAAATTTTGTGCCGCATTTAAAACACTTCATTAACTCTTTCAGCCAAATCTGACATCATGAAAAATCCCGGACCCATAAATATTTCTATAGTCCAGGCACCGTTGCAGTGGGGCGACAAAGAAAAGAACCTCAATTATTTCAACCAAAAACTGGAGCACCTGAGGGCAAAAACCGACCTGGTGATACTGCCTGAAATGTTTTCAACGGGTTTTGTTACGGATTCCCAAAAGATTGCCGATCCGGTGGATGGGCCGGTAACCCGGTGGATGGGTGAACAGGCTAAAAAACTGTCGTGTGTGGTTACCGGAAGTATTGCCATAACTGAAAAGGATAAGATATACAACCGTTTGGTTTGGATGCGTCCTGATGGCAGTTACGAAACTACCGACAAACGTCACTTATTCAGGATGGCCAATGAGCACCACCATTATACTTCCGGAAGCAACAAGTTGATTGTTGAACTTAAAGGATGGAAGATAAGGCCACTGATTTGTTATGATCTTCGATTTCCGGTATGGGGCAGGAATAGGATGATGGATGGGGTGCACGAGTACGATATGGTTTTTTATGTCGCCAACTGGCCTTCCGCTCGCATACACATGTGGGACACCCTGCTTCAGGCACGGGCCATTGAAAATCAGGCATATTGCATAGGTGTAAACCGCATTGGCGCCGATGGCAATGGCATTGAACACAACGGGCATTCTATGGTGTGCGACCCCAAAGGTCAGGTTATACTGTCGGCTCCCGAAAGCCGGGAGTTTGCCGGCAGCATAGAACTTGACTATGATAAACTGGCAGCCTACCGCAGATCATTTGCCGTGGGGCTTGACTGGGATAATTTTAGCATTGAGGAAAGCTAAACTTATCGTTTTGCAGGCTTGCTTAAGGTTGAAATTTAAAAAAGCATGCCATAAACCAGGCCGGTAATTGTAGCCATAACCACAACCAGAGTCACATATACTATCGTTTTTTGTGTTCCCAATATACCGCGTATCACCAACATATTGGGCAAGGATAAGGATGGCCCGGCAAGCAGTAGCGCCAAAGCAGGCCCTTTGCCCATGCCCGCTGCCAGAAGGCCCTGCAAAATGGGCACTTCGGTTAGGGTAGCAAAATACATGAAAGCGCCAACCACAGAGGCGAAAAAGTTTGAGAAGAGCGAATTCCCACCCACAAGGCTTGCTATCCACGCATTTGGAATTACTCCGGCCAGCATAGTATCGTCATGAGCAGAGCCCAGTAGAAAGCCTGCAATCAGCACACCCAGCGCCAGCAATGGCATAATTTGTTTGGCAAACTCCCATGAAGAGGGTGTCCATTCGCGGTTATCCGGATCACGTTTATCCAGTAGGGTAATGATGCTCAAACCTGCCATTCCTACTACCATGGGGATAAGCGGGGATGAAAAAAGCAGGGCCGATGCAGTGGTGGCAAGTGCTGCAAGCAATACATGAAGCCACTTTAACTTTAGGATATACACCAGTGAAACCATCAGCAAAAGCGAAAGCACTGAAGTGATGAGCCATTTATTGGACCAGATCCAATACCAGGCACCGCCGGTGGCACCCTCATCGGGTTTACCCCAGTTGGCAAAGACCAGAATAAGTACCAAAATAAAAAAATGAACAGCCGTTTGCCACATGGGCCGTTTTTCGGGAAGCTGAGGAAAATTCAGTTGTGCATCCTGACGGCTTTTTTCTTCCTTACGATAGATGAGCGCCATCATTGAGCCAATGACAATAGCAAAAACAACGGCACCCACCACCCGGGCCACACCCATTTCAAAGCCCAAAATACGTGCAGTAAGTATTATTGCCAAAATATTTATGGCCGGACCGGAATACAGAAAAGCGATGGCGGGGCCCAAACCTGCTCCCCTTTTGTGGATGCTCGAAAACAGCGGCAGTATGGTACAACTACATACCGCCAATATGGTACCCGAAACCGAAGCCACGGTATAGGCTACCCATTTTTTGGCTTTTGCCCCAAAATATTTCATTACCGCTCCCTGACTAACAAACACCGCAATAACGCCGGCGATAAAGAAGGCAGGCAACAGACAAAGAATCACATGCTCACGGGCATACCATTTTGCCAAATCGAACATGGCAATGATGGCTTCCTTAAACTGCATACTTTCGATGGGCATATAGTAGGCAAACACGAAAACTGCTACAATCCAGCCCAGTATCTTAAACTCTTTTTTTACTTCCATGCGAAATGATTTTCTCCTGAAAAGGAGTGCAGAACATTTAATTTTTTAAAAGTACAGGATTACAATATAGTAAACGCCCACGCCAATAAATGCAACAGCAACCACACGCCGAAACCAGGTTTCGAATGTCCTGAGCCGGTTGTACATCTTACCCACTCCAGAAACCGTATAGGCGAGCAGCCAGGCAAAAAGAATGACCGGTATGCCGGTAGCTATGGCAAAAACAACAGGCAGGTATAGACCCGAGGCACTGCTCACGGTCATGGGAATAAGCATTCCGAAATACAATACACCGCTGTAGGGACAAAAGGCCAGCGCAAACACCACACCAATAAGCAGCACATCCCAGTAGGTATGGCTCTTTTTGCGCCGAAACTTATCGGTCAGTTTATCAAATCCCGGAAAATTAAAACGGACGAGATCCAGCATCAGCAAACCAATCACCAACAACAATGGCCCGATAATTTTTTCGCCATATTGTTGAAACCAACCGGAAATTTTAAGCTGATCGGCGCCCACGAAGATGATTACAGCCAGCAGGGTGTAAGCCACTGCCCTGCCAAGCGTATAAACCAAACCATTATAAAAAACGCGCCGCCGATCTTCCACATCCTTACCAATAAAACCAATGGCCGTAATATTGGTGGCCATCGGACAGGGACTTATGGCTGTCATAAGTCCGAGCAGAAAAGCAGAAATAACCGGTGCCGAGCTGTTGCTGAACAACTGTTGAAGAAATGCTTCCATAACCTGAATCAGCCTGGATAAAAAAGTATTACTATCATTTTTTAAAGAAACGGATCAATATTTTCCTTAATCAGTTGTTTAAACTTTTCAGGATTGGTGCGTGCATAAAGGAACGCCTCATTGGTAATGTCAACCCTTGTTGAACCGGAAACAATCAGCAGCGTTTGGCCCGAAACATCCAGGGCAGCGGCTTTCCCCGAACCCTCTTTATCTTCGAGGTTATAAACCAACATCACTATCGTGTCGCCGTAAATCTCCTCCAACGCAGCTTTTGATTGCGCTTCAACAGCTTCACAGGTTGCACAGCGGCGGGCATTGTGAAAATAATACACTTCAACCTTGTCGCTCTCTCCAATTATCGTGGTGTCAGCCGACGGTGACTTTTGTTCGGCACACCCGCTCATCATACCCCAGAGTAGTGCCACGACACTCATAAGTTTTACTGCTCTCATATCATTTATTTATTGGTTTGGATAATTTCGACTATTTCTTTGGAAGAGGGCAGGCGGCCTGACAACACCACTTTATCGTTGATGACCAGGCCCGGGGTTTTCATCACGCCATACTCCATAATTTTCATGATGTCTTCCTCTTTTGTAATGGATGCTTCCACTCCCGCCAGACTCACCGCCTCGCGGGTCATTTTCTCCAGGCTTTTGCATTTGGGACAACCGGTACCCAGAATTTTAATTTCCATAATTTGAGTTGTTGTTTGTTTATGATTTTGTTGATAAACAGCTTTTTAAGGTTGAAGCCCCTTTCGGATCGTTTGCAGATAAAAACTGTCCAATTGATTTTTGATTTCATCACGTACCCGTCTGAATTCAGCAAGTATAAAAGCCGGGCTGCCGGTTACCGCTGCCGGGTCATCAAACCCCAGGTGCAACCTATGGGAAACCCGGCCGGAAAATACGGGGCAATTCTCTTTGGCATCATCACACACCGTTATCAGATAGTCAAAGGCCTTATCCAAAAACAGACCTACGGCTTTGGGCCGGTACATGCTGATGTCAATGCCCAGTTCGTTCATTGCCCGAATGGCGAAAGGATGCACCTCCTGCCCGGGTGATGTGCCCGCGGAGAAAACCTCCAGACGGGAATCCAGGCTGCTTAAAATGCCTTGTGCCATCTGGCTGCGACAACTGTTTCCGGTGCACAATATCAGTATTCTCATTGGGTTCCGGGGATCCTGCCCTCAGTCACCATGATCTCTGATTCTGAAAACAGTTCGTTAAATAAACTTCTGGCTCTATCCCAATTTTCGCGGTTCAGGCAATATTTAATATAGGGTGGTTCCGTTTCACCCTGTATGAGTCCCGCGTACTTCAGCTCTTTTAAGTGTTGCGATAGCGTGGAACGTCCTACCGGCAATTCATCTACCAGATCGCCGCTGTAACAACAGGTGTTCATGTGGGCCAGTTTCTGCAGAATATACAAGCGCACCGGATGACTCATCGCTTTGGTTAAGGTGGCCATCTCAATAATTTCAGGTGAAATTTTTACTTTTTTAGGCATTACTGTTAAATCATTCCATTATTTCGCAAAATAACGAAATGATTTTAAAACAGCCAAATATTTTTTACTATTTTTTATACCCCCGGATTAAGTATTTTTTTGTGGAAAGATAATCCTGAAAAAATACAGACATGCACCTGATTATCTGCACGGTAAGTTGCACCGCATGTATAATTTTCAATAAATACGCTGATTTC
>JAQVEI010000154.1 GCA_028697695.1 Lentimicrobiaceae bacterium | reverse complement strand
CTCCTTTTTATTAAGGGCCAGAAAAACGACCTGAACATCAGAGGCGCATTTTTACACATGGCTGCTGATGCAGCAGTATCACTGGGAGTAGTGGCAGCTGGACTGGCTATCTATCTTACCGGCTTACCGTGGATCGATCCATTGATTAGTTTTGTCATTATTCTGATTATACTGTACAGCACCTGGAACCTTTTTATTGAATCCATAGATTTGGCGCTTGATGCTGTGCCCAAACATATTCACTTGGATAAAGTTCACGATTACCTCTTGTCACAACCCGGTGTAAAAGCAGTTCACGACCTTCATATCTGGGCCATGAGCACCACTCAGGTAGCTTTAACTGCACACCTGTACATGCCCGGAGGTGGTAATGATCAGTTTATTGCAACACTACAACATCAACTGAATGAGCACTTCGACATTGGACATACCACTTTCCAGATTGAAACAGAACCAGATAAAATCCACTGCGCCCCAGATTGTTGAATTGTAGAAATTACTAATCAGGTTGGGGTGATTTGGAAATCACTTTAGTAACCGAGGTTCATACGCTATCAGCAATAGCATTCTTACCACATTGATAAACAAGGCCATACATTACTTGAATTTGCCTTGGCATACTTTTATGACTTACAAGAAACCGGCATTCCGCCGGCTTTTAATTTTATATAACTAAATTAGGGCCATATGTTTACTCAATCTATCTGGAAGGACACTGCTTCCATACATAACCATCAAGTGCTTAATCGCGATATTAGTGCCGATGTTGCCATCATTGGAGGTGGGGTGACCGGCATAAGTACTGCCCGTTTGCTTGCCAGGCAAGGATTAAAAGTAGTGGTAGCCGAGAGCTTGAAAGTGGGGGGCGGTACCTCGGGGCACAGCACCGGAAACCTGTATGTTACCATTGATAAAAACCTTGAAACACTCAAAAATAAATACGATCTGGAAACAGTAAAACAAGTTTTACAATCACGAAAAGATGCACTCAATTTAATCGAAAGCTGGGTTAAAGCGTATTCTCTTGATTGCGATTTTAAACGGCAAAACTGGAACCTGTACTCAGCGATTGCTGAAAATGATGAAAAAATAGAGCAGGAACTCGGTGTTGCCAGGGAAGCCGGTCTTGAAATTATCGACTCAGACCCGGCAAACTATCCGTTGAAGATAAATAAAGGGATAACCCTACCCAATCAGGCGCAGTTGAACCCAATGCGATATGTACAGGAGCTGGCCAATGTTGCGGACGACAACATTGCCATTTACGAATGTACACGTGTTATTAAAATTGAAGAATCTGATGAAGGGGTTGTATTGCATACCAGCGGAGGCAATATTCATGCGGATTATGCCGTTATGGCAACGCACGTTCCAAAAGGTTTTGACTTGCTTCAAACATTGCTGGGATCCTACAGGGAATATGGGGTTGCTTTCAAGGCGGGGGATCTGGACTTCCCGGAAGGTATTTTTTGGGGCTATCACGAAGATGGAAAGAATATCTCCTCACGTTTGTATGAGCGTAATGGGGAACGCTATGTAATTTTTGTCGGCGAACCTCATAAAACCGGACAGACAGAGGATAACATTCAACACATACAGGCATTGTGCGATTTTGCTCAAACCCATTACGGACTTAATCAAGTGGTTTACCGCTGGGGCGGACAGCATTATCGTCCGGCGGATCTTTTGCCATTTATCGGCCGCAGAAACCAAAATGGAAGAACCTTCGTAGCCACAGGTTTTTCAACCGATGGGCTTGTGTATGGAACCCTGGCAGCTATGATGATAGCGGATGAAATTACAGGCAGGTCAAATCCATATTCAGACCTCTATAATCCCCGACGCTTTACGCCCATAAAATCAGCCTCCCGTTTTATTGCTGAAAATGTAAATGTAGCTACTGTCTTCCTGAAAGACTTACCTTCAGGAGCCGACAAGGACTCATTTGCAGATATTAAAGTTGGCGAAGGTGCTGTAATAAACTATCAGGGTGAAAAAATAGCAGCTTATCGTCGTGAAGACAATGAATTACACCTTAACTCCGCGGTATGTCCACATTTAAAGTGTATTGTTAACTGGAACAATGCAGAAAAAACCTGGGATTGCCCCTGTCATGGCAGCCGCTTTTCGCGGGATGGAGTAGTACTTGAAGGGCCATCCTGGGACAATCTGGCAAGAGCGAAATTTAAAGACAGCCTGCCTGATGACATTCAGGACAGGAAGTGATAAAGCTAAAACTCCCGGCTGATTCATTCAACCGGGAGTTTATTCATAGAATGGAAGCTGTTAATATTTGATCACTTTAAACGATTGAATGGTTTCTGCATTTCGCACCGAAACCACATACCAACCGGAAGCAAGTTCCTGTACATTCCAATTTACTGCTGATGCATTTGATGTTTTAAATGTTTTGATAAACCTTCCGCTGGCATCGTAAATTGTTGCCACACTACCGGCTTGGGCATTCACAATATGGAGTACATCGTCAAAAAGATAAACCTTGATTTGCTTTAAAGGATTTTCGTTTACTCCCAGCGTCCCAAAAATCAAGTCAAACCGTTTTGGGTCATCGTCAGCGGTGGCAGAAAAATTCACCACCTCATTCGGCTCAAGCTGGTGCAGGCGGTCGGTTATTTTATCGTAAAGAGAAACAACCATACCGGTATACACGGGATCAAAGGCAATACTTAAGCTGTATTCACCGGCCGATATTTTTTCAAACCCAAGTGGGATAATTTTTCCACTTGAAATTCCAGGCAGAATATTGGTGGAGAGCTTGTGCTCACCGGCGATAGAATAAAGAGAAGGTGCCTGCATAGGGATAAAGTGACTATCATACATGGCATCAAAGTCTTCGGTTGCCGCAGAATTGATTGCTATAACTGCCTGTTGGGCAGTTCCCGTTTCCGGTTCACTTACCTTCAACACTATGCTTCCGGCAGGAGGCTGCGGAACAAAAGCATCGGCATGAATTCTGCTTTCGGCATCGAGCATGAAGTCAAAAGATTCATCCTGAACCACTTCTACCATAAAGCCTGCGAATGGAGGAATGATGCCACCCGGATATAGATCGGCAAGAGCACCGGATACCGGGTCAGCAACCTTTGCCACCGCTCCCACACGCGAATCAGTCCCTTCCCAGCGCAAAGCCGATGGGAAAGGATTACCGGCAAGGTACCAGCCTGTTTCATTCACGGGCAGGGTAACCGGGGAAGCTGTGCTTATACCATTGAATGGAAGCGCATTGGTTTCGTCCGATTCCAGATAGTAACCTCTACCGGGAATGAACTCCTTTTCAAAGGCCGGATTCCATTCACCATCGATTCGTGCATTTACCCAATTTCCAGCTTCCCATTTCTTCCATATCATGTTTATGGAAACCGCTGAAGTGTCGAATGATTGTCCTGAAACGGGTGAACTGATGAATGTCCAGGGCGTTGAGGGCATGTATGTTGCAGAAAGCGGCAATGCGGCTTCAGGATGAATAAAGGAAGCGCCCTGCTCCAAAATCAGCCCGTTTATTCCGGACTCATTAACAAACTGCTCATTCACCGTAAGTTCGCTTCCTTCTTTAAGCGTTAGTACCGCACCTTTTCTGATAGCAATGCTACTTTGATTGAGTGCAACATTAATTTCAGGCTGGTTTATAGCCGGAACAATTACAGCAGTTTCATCACTTTGTGGCACCTCCAGGCGCCAATTCTCCGCTATGTTCCATTGGGTGCCGGATGAGCCGGTCCAGTAGTTTAATGCAGGTGCCAGCGTAATGCTATCAATGGCAAGCGGCTGCGACTGATTGCTCTTGTATACAAATGCCAGTCTCAAGGTATTTCCCTGATAGGCATCCAGGTTAATGCGTACCGGATACTCATAGTCGTTGGCCAAAGCCTCAGTGTTGTCGGTTGAAAACACCGGACGCCAGTTTTCGTTGTGCCATACATTCACATAAAAATAGCCCTGATTGCCCTCGTTAATCAAATATTTTAACATGAAAGCCAGGTCAACAGGAGTGGATTCCGGCAAGACCAGCTCTCCGGTAATCAACCAGTTATAGTCTTCTCCCATACCGGAGATGGCGGCCGCTTGCTGTCCTTCGTAGATAAAATCACTGCCTTGTCCGTTAAAAGATTCAGGGGTACAAATAAACCACCCGTTTTCACCGGAAGCCGGCATTAGATTGGCTCCTGACAGTCCACCATCTTCTTCAGTATTTACCATACTTTGGAGACACACAAAGGTGCTGTCCATGGCTTCAAAACGTTCTTCCCAGGATACCGGGTTTTGGCAAAGGGTTGTAAAGGCAAAGGGGCCTGTCCAGACACTATTATCGTCCGGACCGCATACTGCACGCAGATATACATCGTATTCCGTAGCCGGTGTAAGCGTATTGAGCAGAAACAGGGTATCCGCTATTTCGGGATATATCACACCGGTTCCCGGCTCAAAACCTTTTTCTCCAAGTTCAAGGTCCCAGGAAACGGCAGGCTCCACTGCATGCCAGCTTACGTGTGCAGTGGTAGCAGTCACCTGCTGAATGGCTACTTGTTCAGGTGGAAAACAGTTAATAGGTATTTGTATTGTGAAATCATCTACAAACAGGTTGTTTCCATGCTCGCTTATCCCTTTTAGAATCACATAAAGCTGTTTATTGTACATATTTTGTGGCAGATCAAATGCATAACGGTACCATCCCGGGGTTGGGGTTTGGGGGTCAAGACTGATGGCACGGTTAACGGTTCCCACCAGGGTAGCAAATGCGGATGTAGGCGCGGTATGCACATATACTTCGATACGATCAGCCAGGTCGATGGCTGCATCATCACGGAATAGCATGAAACTGACTTCATAACCATCGTTTTCAAAATTCACCGGTGGAGATATGAGCATGGCGGAAGTTCCGGCAGCATACTCATGACTGGCAAAGCGTGCCATTGCATCCCCGCTGAATGGCACACATTCCGGTTGAGTTCCAGCGCTTTGTACATCCCATTGTTGGTTTCCGGAAGCGGGTTTGTTTTCCCAATTTTCGGGTGGAAATTCATCCATCGCAAAAGGTTCTATATAAGGGAATTCCGTTACAGGAAGTTTGCGGGTAGTTGCGGAGGCTTCAAGACCCTGGGAATACTCATTCTCTTCATTAACAGACCAGGCTTTATAGTAATACAAGGTATTGCTGCTGAGCCCTGAATGTACATAATTGATCGCATCGCCGCCTTTGTACAGAATCAATCCTCCACCCGGGATTTCATCATTCACCTGGTAGGCAGTGCCCTGCTCGGGATCTCCAAAAATTCCGTCAGGACTATAGGCTACCATAACATCATCATCTTCATCATTTTTAATCCATGTAAGATTTATTACATCGTGGGCCGGGGCAATGGCTGTAAAAACGAAAGGATTATTAACATTAATCATCAGTTCGAGGGTGGCCAGCAGTGCAGCATTGGCATTTATTCTGCCAGAGCCCAACTTTCCAACATAGGCCGGGTTAAGTGCATCAATATTATCCGTAGTGGTTTGAATGATTTCGGCTACCTGATCGGGGGTAAATTGCCCATAGGCCAGGCTTATAATCAGCGCGGCCACTCCGGAAACATGGGGACAGGCCATAGACGTTCCCTGGTAGAAGCCATAGTTGCTGTTCTTCCAGCAGCTTAGCACACCGCGTGCACTAACATTATCGGTTTCACCACCGGGTGCAGCTACATCAACCCAGGTATCGTAATTGCTGTACCAGGAGCGTTTATCCTGATTGTTGGTAGCCGCTACGCTAAAACATCCTTCATAACAACCCGGGTACCATAATCCGGAGGAGT
This sequence comes from Lentimicrobiaceae bacterium, assembly GCA_028697695.1. Taxonomy (GTDB): domain Bacteria; phylum Bacteroidota; class Bacteroidia; order Bacteroidales; family Lentimicrobiaceae; genus Lentimicrobium. The sequence goes on along the minus strand of JAQVEI010000154.1, from coordinate 409 downwards.
TGTCGTTACCGGCAGCGAAAATGGTTATACCTCCCTGTAATGCATCTCCTCCTCCGTTCTCATTAAAATAATCTATGGCATCCAATACAGCCTGCTCATAAAATCCTTTGGAAGTATACCCCCAGGAATTTTGTGAGATGGCTGCACCATTATCTGCAGCATACACGGGTGCCAGCTCAAATCCCCCGCTACCAAAAGTAGGATTAAACACCTGACATGACATGAGTCTCACCCCATCATCAGGACCATTACCGCCTGCTATACCGGCAACGCCTACGCCATTGTTATTGATGGCTGAAATGGTACCGGCAACATGAGATCCATGATCTCCGGCCGCAATATTGGAGGTGTTGTTAACAAAATTAAAACCAATTTCAGGCCACATGTGCGCCTGCATATCGGGGTGTGT
>JAQVEI010000153.1 GCA_028697695.1 Lentimicrobiaceae bacterium | reverse complement strand
AGCTATGTTTATTGATATGGATTTTGTTCGTGCATTGGAGTATGGTATGCCAACCTGCTCGGGCATGGGCATTGGAATCGATCGACTCACCATGATAATGACTGATCAGCCCTCCATTCAGGATGTGCTGCTGTTTCCGCAGATGAGGCCAGAAAAAAAAGTCCAGGCAATTGGCGATACCGACGAAGCTTTTGTAAATCATGGGGTGCCGCAAATATGGGTGCCTGCATTGAGGAAGTACGGGTTTAAAACGGTTGCCGAACTCAAAGCCGCCAATCCAAACAAACTGCTCAACGATCTGGGAGGATTACGTAAAAAGCTAAAACTTGATACTCCTGCATTAAAACTCGAAGATATACAGGCCTGGACAGGCGTTTAAAGCAGTTGCCCGCGTCCTGTTTTTCTCTTCAGGCCACTGCTGTATGCTATAGAAAGCTCTGGCCTAATCTCATACCTTGCTCTTCCGGCAAAATTATTGCTTGCGAGCTTGTTTTTTCATGCAATTTGTCGTATCTTTAAGCAGAAAAAAACGACAACCACATGAAAGATCTACCTTACATTGAACGTTTTGGCGGGTTGAAAAAGGATGATACGGTTACGTGTCTTGAGGATCCTGCTTTTATGCCCAATGCCTGTTTGCTCGAAGCAGTTACGCCTTTTGGCGGTTATTACAACGAGGTGCCAGGTGCCACAAAACCGCTTTATTTCTTTATTGTACTCGATGATTTTTATCCCTACGAAGAAATCATCCGGGCAACGAGGGCTGTAGAAAAACGCCTGGGCTATAACATTGATGCGGTTGCAGGCATCATCAGTATTTTTAATCAACACTGCCACATCATTCGAATACGTGATCTGAAAAAATACGAGGACATTGCGACCATTCAACAATTGTATGCAGACCAGAAACTGAAATTCAAAAAACAAATCAAAAAAGTTATTAATGAAAAGGTTATCGTTAACCTGCAAAAGTTTTTCTACCTTGAGCCGGTGGGAAACAATATGTTTTTTGACCATATTCAACCGCATCACGGTTATTTTCCCATACCGTATGGTATGGAATTCGACACGTTCTATGCCCTTACCCGTGAAGTGAAATTTGATACCAGTTTATTGTTCTTTGATGCTGCCCTTGCCTGGTATGTTGAAGATAGGAAAATACATGAAATGGTCAGAATATACAGGGAAAACCTTACGATGGAAAAGCTCGAAGCTATACGCGACAGATATCTTCTGCTCCTATCTCAAAAACGCGTTCCGGTGGTATAAAGTATCCAATGAGGGGGCCTAAGACAAAGTTGATTGGATGGCATGAATGTTTAGATGCAGGCTGTGAATTAAGGTGGGTGGAAGTGAATGGAGTTGTCAGTTGGAATAAATCTCTTTTGCATAATGTTAATGGCCTGATATATATTCAGCAGAAGTAAATATACGTAGTAATAGGTATTGACTATGGGTCATAAATGACCGAACTTTGAATGATTATTCATTAAAACCTGATGAGATGAAAAAACTTTACGCTCTTTTTATTTTTTGCCTGTTTTCAGTAGCTGCTGTCATGGCGCAGCAACAGACTTTTTACTACAATTTTGAAGGTAACCTTCAGGAACAGTATGGACTTGGGCCTAATCTGACTGTTTTGGGCGAAGCCGGCACCTTTGAAAATGATGTGCTCAATGAAGTGAACGGGAATACTAAAATGGTTTATTTTTTCACTAAAAACAGCGGCGTTCAGTTTGATAATAAAGCCGCGGGTAATTTTATAGGAGATAACTATTCCATTGAAATTTATTTCAAGTTTGATCAATTGCAGAGTTGGAAACGTGTAATTGACTGGAAAAACCGTAAAACCGACTGGGGGGCTTACATCTATTCGGGTCAACTGAATTTTTACAACATTCTATACAGTGGAGAAGCGCCCGTGGTTGCTGGTGAATACACTTACTATGTGCTCACCCGGACGGCTTCCAGCGGCGTTGTGCTTATATATACCGATGCCGAAGTGAAGATCGATTTTAATGATAAAAACGGAGATGCGCTGGTCGATGACGATGGTGTAATTAATTTCTTTCACGATGATTTAATAGTTCAGAATGAAGCTTCACCCGGGGCTGTGGCAATGATTAAATTGTATAATTATCCCCTCACTCAACAGCAAATTACTGATAAATGGGAAAACATTGGAGGTCAGATATATGGCATTCAGCAGTTGAAAAAGCAGGTATATGCCAATGTTTATCCAAATCCTGCATCCAATGTTGCACGGGTCGATTTATCTCATTTTGAGGCGGATAAGCCGGTTATGGTTAAGGTCTTCAATATGGAAGGCCGGCTTATAACAACCCGGCAATTGCAGAACGGAAATGATCAACTCGGTACCGGTTTTCTGATTCCCGGATTGTATGTTTTACATCTGCAGCAGGAGAACCTATACTCCAGTGTGCGTTTGCTCATCAATTAGCAACGCTATGACTTTAAATGACAATGATTAAGCAGGAGGCTCATCTGCAGTGTAACCAAATGGCCAGTTGATGAGCCTGCCTGTTAAGTCGAACAGCTCTTCACTATAAAATGGCTTGGTAATAAAGTCCACACATCCGGCAGCCACGCATGCGTTGCGGTCTTCCAGGCTGCTGTATGCAGTTACTGCCGCTATTTTTAGGTCCGGTTTAATTTCAATCATCTTCCTGATGGTTTCGATTCCACTAATGCCAGGTAATTTAATATCCATCAAAACCAGGTCAAGGTCAGGGTGCTTTTTAAGGAGTTCAATTGCATGCAGGCCATTTCCCGAAATCATTAGCTGGCAAGGATATTTACTTAGCAATTTCTTGATAAAAAGAAGGTTAATCTCTTCATCTTCTACCACCAATATCCTGGGATTTTCCTTTGTCGGACTATTGGAAGATTCTTTCGTCTTTTTTGCGCGTTGTACCAACCGTTCAATGGGAACCTTTACCACGATAGACGTGCCATTTTGCGCATCCGACGACACATGAATTTTACCTCCAAGCAAATCTACTATTCCTTTTACGATGGAGAGCCCGATACCTCCGCTACTCTTTATTCCGGGAAGAACAGAACTTTGTTGGATAAAAGGTTCAAACAGCATGGGCATAAAAACTTTATCTATACCCTGACCGGTATCGCTAATTTCAATAATCAGCTCATCTTCCGGTAATGCACAGCTCAGGGTTATCGACCCTTGCAGGGTGAATTTTACCGCATTGTCGATGATTTCTTCAATTACTCTCTTTAACAGAGCCTTATCTGCCATTATCAACGACTCATTTTTATCAACTGAATCCTTTAAAGTGAATAGGAGATTTTTATTTGCAACCTTTTGATGGTGTTCCTGATAAATTTCATTTATCCATTCATGAAGATTAAATATTGCGTTATTTTTTTGCATATTTCCCGACATTAACAAGGATATTTCCATGATGTTGTCGATGGTTTTAGTAAGCCTGCTGATGCTTTCTTCCAAAAATCGCATGAATTCCAGCTTTTCCTCTTCTGTGTATTCGCCGGTGCTTAGCAATTGAGCAAAACCAAAAATACCATTTAATGGGGTACGTATTTCATGCGATATGTTCTGCATAAACATGGTTTTGAGCAGGTTACTGGCTTCGGCTTTTTCTTTTGCCTTCAGTAACTCGTTTTTGGAATCAATAATTTCGGTAATATCCGTAATGGTTCCAATAAAGCCTTTTACCTCATTGTTTACTATTTCGGGTACAGCTTGACCCTGCACCCAGATTACATTTCCATTGGGTCGAATAAAGCGGTATTCTGAAATGATTGATGAGCCATTTTTAACGGTTTCTACCCATTCATCCGTGCATTTCTGGCGGTCCTCGGGGTGAATGGTCTGCATGTATTTCCCCTTTAAGCCCTGTTCGTATGAAAGGCCGGTGAGGGCGCACCATTCCGGATTTACAAAGGTGGTAGCCCCCCATCGGTTGGTGCGGAAAATGCCTACCGGTGCCATACGGGTAAGTACTTCAAACAGTTGCCGGCTTTCGACCAGAGCTGCCTCGGTAATTTTACGCGGAGTGATATCATTAAAAAGTACGACCATCTGTCCCGGCTCCGTTTGAAATGCCCTCAATTCATAAGTCCTGCCCAATATATCCCCATTATTTATTACCTGTTCACTGTACCATGCCTTGTTAAGTATTGCTGCTTCGCGATATCTTTCTATCATTTCGGTGTCACGCAGGAATGGGAAGGCATCTTCAAGCTTTTGGCCGATCAGTACCTTATGGTCTATCTTCAAAATTTGCTCGGCTGCAGGATTAAAATTGGTAAAAATAAGTTCATCTTCCTCATTCAGCGTATAAAAATGCATGCCAAATGGCGCATTGTCAATGAGTTTCTGATTAAGGTTATCGCTGGTATTACGGGCATGTTGTGCCAATATAAGATCTGTAATGTCCTGCCCGCTGGTACGTAAACCTTGAATTACACCATCACTATCGCGCATGGGTGTCCAGGTAACCGACAACCAGCGTTCTTTTTCCTGATTCAAATACTTAAAAACCATGCCTTTGCTCTTACTCCCTTTGAGCGCTTTTTTAAAAGCAGATTTTACATTGGTTCTGAATGGGGTGGCAAGTATGTTAAAGATGAGTTCGGGATCACGCTCAAATTGCTCGGGGGTGTAACCGGAAAACTTATAGGCTGCAGGGTTGGTCCATTTTACCCTGCCCTCTCTGTCAAGCCACATTTCCCAGTTGGCTGTATAATTGGCGATGGTTCGGAATTCTTTTTCGCTCTTTTTTAAAGCCATTACCATCTCCTTATAACCCGAAATATCGTTTGAGATACTTAAAATACCTTTACGTCCATTCGGCAGGGTAATGACCGATTCGCTCAGAAAAACGTAGAAAAACGATCCGTCTTTTCTGCGGCTTTTTACCTCATGGTTCAGGGTAAAACCATTGAGTATTTTTTGAATATTTTGTTCAATTATTGGATGATTTCCAGGCAAAGCCATCAGGCTGATGTGCTGGTTTATTAGTTCATCGCGGGTGTATTGACTCGAAATACAAACGGCTTCATTTACGGCAATAATTATCCCGAACTCATCCAATAAAGTAATACCGGAAGGCGAGTTCTCAAAGAGCGTTTTATACCATTCGCCCGCAAGCTGCCCTTGTGGCAAATGATTTTCATTAATGTAATCAGGTTCTGGTAGTGCAGTCCATAAATAGGTGGCCCCGGGCAGGTTCAAATGACTTATATCCCGTCGCGTAACCCGAAACGAGGCCGATAATATATGGCTGTATATTTTATTGCCTGCATCAGAAAACTCTCCAGAAAAATCTTTCCAGGGAAATTCAGGATGTTCTTTTACAGATGAGGGATACAAAGCTTTAAGAGAAGGGTTGGCGTAAATCATGGTGCCGGCTGCATCGGTAATGCATACCAGTTCCGTGAAAACGTCAAAAATAGCAAAGGTGAGTTTTAAATCAGGTTTTCTTTTCATCGATTTCTCCTGTCAGTTGTAACATTAAATTGTTACAAAAGTGACCAGATTGGTAATAATGGTTTTAATATCAGTGTGCTAAATTACATATTTTTATAAGTGTGTCAAAATCCCAAATCCAATTTTAAGGTTTTTTTGCATTAGGTAAGTTGGCGACTAAAAGTAGTGGCGTATGTTTTTTGCAGGGTAAGAATGTCCCGGTTAAAATGGATTAATCAGTGAGAACTTATGCAATTTCCGGGTCGTGTATTTGTTATATTTTATGTTTAAAATTTTATTCTGACAAAGGCTGTTCAATAAATAAAAAACTTTTAAAATCTCTATGGTTTGCATAATTACCTGCCTAAATCTTCGATACCGGATTTGATTTCATACCTTTGCAGGCCTAATTCATGCGTATATTATGTTTCGGTTAGTTGTTGATCAGGCCAAACAGATTTTCTATCCCAAAATCATATCTACCCTAAGGGGATACAATATGACTACTTTTGGCCGCGATTTGGGTGCAGGTATAATTGTGGGTATTGTGGCACTGCCTTTGGCCATAGCCTTTGCCATTGCATCGGGGGTTAGTCCCGAGCGCGGCTTAATCACCGCCGTAATTGCCGGTTTTTTGATATCTGTATTGGGAGGTAGCCGTTTTCAGATAGGTGGGCCAACGGGTGCGTTCATTGTTATTGTTTATGGCATAGTACAACAGTTCGGCGTTAACGGATTAATTGTTGCTACCTTTATGGCCGGGC
>JAQVEI010000152.1 GCA_028697695.1 Lentimicrobiaceae bacterium | reverse complement strand
ACCTTCTTATAGCTGTTTTTACCGGTTGTAAAATACCGGTCGAAAGTTTCAAAATGTGTAAAAAACCCTTCTTCGTTAAAGTAGAATATCCCTGAGACTTCAATTCCATTATCTGCAAGTATTCCTTTAACAGAGTAATTATCTATCTGTTCCCATTTCACATTATCCAGGAGCAGATAGCCCGGAATAAGCATAAACTCACAGAATGTTGTTATCAGTGCCGATTGAGCTACTTCTTTACTGTTATCGAAAGCTACTTTAATCAAATTCAATAGCTTTCCGTTCATCTCCCCATAGCCATCCCGATATAAGTCTCTTGCTGCCACAGGCATAGTTAAAAATTTCATATAGGCTACCCTGGCTATGGGCTTCACGGAATTGAATTGTGTTGTATGAAGTTTTCCCCAATCTTTGGTTGGCGACATTTTTAACCAGGTCTCAGTCCAATAATCATTGGCATTTACGGGAACAGGCATGTTAATGTACCCGCAAACCCGAAGGTATTTTTTCAAAGGTTCAGGAAGCTCTTTTATTAATTCTTCGGTAAAAAGTTCAATCTTATGTGCTTTATTCCTTTCTACCAGTTTGGATTTGTCTTTTATGAAAACTCTTTTCATCCGCATATAGTTTTATTTTAAAGGTCGGATAGCCTGCCCCGCTCAAGCGGGGGAACCGCTCATGTTTGATAATTAATTATATACATAAGTGTTTGTGTATGCAATTCATGTGGGTTTCATCATAAACAATTGATTATGGATTAATTCGTTTTGTTTTTACATTTTTACTCCCGCAAACAATTAACCAAATGGCAAAAGTTACCTCCCAAAGTCCGCCGGGAACAAGAAGGTATATGCTCCACTCTTTTTCAAACAGTTCCATCAAAAAACCAAAGGCAAAAACGGCATAGCCTGTCGCTCCCCAAATTGCCAGCCATGATGGTGTGATTTTGTGTTTAAGCAATGCCAGACACATTGGAATACTGCCAATTCCCAAAACCAGCATTGCAAGAAAATATTCCAGGTTATCTGATGTGCTCCCTTTCAAGAGTATTGTTGATAATGCTAAGGCTTCAAATATTCTTGTAAAAAGATAAATATTGCCAACCGTTGGATTGTATAGTTTCAATGTTTTTTTTAATAAAATCCCTATAAACAGAACCATCACAGAGTTAGAAACAATTAGTAATGCGCCTGAATATTTTTCAGGATTATCAGTGCTTTCGAATAATTGTCTCCCGATACCATAGGCTAAAAAAGCCAACAGAAAGAAAGCCCCGATTATTCGGGCATTAAAAATTGTAACTGAATTATTTATATCATTCATTTTTTCAGTATTCGTTGAGTCAATGAAATCATTGTCCTGAAAGAGATGTCTGGATGCGCTGTTTGGTTTACGGTTCCCGCGATATAAAGATTTTCTTCCGGGCTGTAAAAGGCCAAAGCTCCTGACAGTCCTGAATGCCCTATAAAGTATGGAATTGCACCTGAAGGATCAAAAACCCGGGGAAGTTTGAACAAATGAATGCCAAGACCAGCACGCATTGGAGGAAAAATCTTGTTCCATTCCTGCAGTTCGTCGATATAGGCTAACGGGAACAATTTGCCGGAAAAAAATGCTTCAATAAAAACAAGCATATCGGCAGAAACTGAAACCATCCCGCCGTCTGCTCCGAAAGATGTCATTGCTTTCGGGATATTCAATTTCTTGCTTTTGTGATATAACATCATGGGTGTTGCATCATTTACATCCTGATAGAGATAGGTTTTCGTCAGACCAAGTGGTTGAATTATACGCTCCTGACAGTTTTCGGAATACGATTTACCCGTTATGGTCTCAATGATTTTTCCCAAAAGCTGAAAATTGGTGTCTGAATAATTTGCTTTTCCTTTTGTTCCGGGTTTAAAAAGCGGGAACAATTTTTTTGATCTCTTAATTGCTTGTTCAAAACTCCAGAACTGATCATCACCATTCATTAACTCATTTTCCAAACTCATATAATTTGTTTCTTTGTCTTGAAAATAGTCAGGAAGTCCCGATGTGTGAGAGAGCAGATGTCTGATAGTCAGTTCGTAGGAATAATCTTTTCCTCTGTAAACGTGCAGTCTGAATAAAGTTAAAACATCGATGTATTTACTTATTTTGTCTTCAAGACTTAACTTGCCTTCTTCTCTCAATTTCAGAATGATTGCTGTGGTAAACAGTTTCGTGGTACTTGCGATAAAGTAAGGCCGGTCTGTGGTTAAATTACCCGATGCCCCTTGCCAGGTTACAGAATTTTTTTTCAAAGCAAAGGATGTCCCAAATACTCTCTTACCGTCAATCGCTTTATCCAGGACGGCCTGGAGTGATTTTTCTTTTTTCGTTGTCATTCTTTATTCTTTAACAGGTTTCTATTTTTGATTTTTCTATTCTTTATAAAGTCAAACATCAATATTGTTAAAGAGAGTAAACTACTGACAACTACAATCCAAAAATTATACTCATCATATTTATTGTCAGCCAATGTATTCACTAACATAATTATAAAAAGCACCGAGTAAATAATCCAAAAACTTCTAAGAAAGAGATAGCCCAATCCTAATAGTAATCCAATAAATCCCATAGTAGCGGCTAACTCCATATCCTGAAACAATGAATCAATGTAAAATGAGAGAAAGAAAAAGAAGCTTATTGAAAAAACTAACAATACGCTTTTAATTTTGTTCTTATTCCAATCCTGTACCATGTTCGGAATTAATAAAAACGCGAACAAAGCAATTCCCAGAGACATCGGGAAAAACAGCAGTATATATTTCAGAATTAAGTTCCAAGAATATTTCAAATCAATGGCTTTAACAAAAGCACCCGATAATATTGTTGAAAACACTATTGCCAGAACCAAAAAAAGATACCCTAATATCTTGTTTGAACCTGGTTTATTGTAGCTCCAGCGAAATCTGTTCTTAAAATAAATTGGGATAAAACATCCGATAAGACCTGTAAAAACTATAGAAAACAACAGGCTTGATAGTAGTGAATATTGCGTTTTGATACTTATTAGCTGGGAAACACCCCAGCCAATATAAAAAACCGCAATCGAAAAGATTACTAAAAAAGCTGATTTTGTTTTCATCCGTATATAATTTATTTTAATGGTCGGATGGAACCGCACATGATTGAAAATTATATTCATTACGTGTTTGCGTTTGCATTCAATCATGTGGGTTTCATGCGTCTAAAATTCAGACCCATATAAAAATATTCATCTGGCTTATAAGTGTAAAAGAAAAGATGTTAAGTTTTTGTGAAGATTTTGTTTTACTCAAACAGACTAAACTCCATTTGAGAAACTAATTCCTTACAATTAATCCTTAATGTGTTATGGTTAGTTGGTTTTAATCTGGCCAGTATGCAGGACATCCACCAATTTACCATAACGGATTGGTGGTATGTGGCCTGGTGCAGAGTCGTGGTAGCGCGTGTTTTTACACTCGTGATGGCGTGTAGGATTATTCCTCCTGTATTCGTTATTGGGACAACCTCTTCCCCGGGGATGTTTTAGAGACTCAGACCACAGGGCCGCAAGACTCATGGTTCCGGGCTCATAGCAACACAGTACGCAAAGTCATCAATGGAACACCGCATACCTCACCCTATACTTTCCTCTTACGCTCTGCACTACAACTGCAGTGTCAGCGCCTTTCTTGTCGCCTCCGGAGTCGTAAGTCCTCTGTCGCCCAGTTCTAGCCATTTCCTGTCCTCGAATCTCGAAACTATCTTGTCTATGGTATCGGCTTTGACGTTATAGGCACTCAGACGGGTCGGAACACCGAGCGATTCAAAAAATGCAACTGTTTCATCTATCGCTTTAAGGGCACGTTCATCATCGGTTCCTTCTGTTATATTCCATACCCTTTCACCATACTGAACCAGCTTGGTCTTCTTTTCTTCGAGGAGGGCTTTCCAGAGCCCCGGCAGTACTATTGCCAGCGTTCTTGCATGATCGATCCCGTGAAGGGCCGTCAGTTCGTGTCCTATGCTGTGAACCGACCAGTCGCCCGGCACACCGCACTGGATGAGTCCGTTCAGGGCCATGGTGGCTGACCACATCAGGTTCGACATTGCCTTATAGTCGGCAGGGTTTTCGTAAACCGCCGGTGCCTGTTCGATCAGTGTAATGAGTATTGCTTCTGCGAATCTGTCCTGGATGGGAGCATTGACCGGGTAGGTAAGATATTGTTCGGTGACATGCACGAATGCATCGACGATGCCGTTGGCTACCTGGCGTTTGGGGAGAGTTCCGGCTGCATCGGGCAGGAGAAAGGAAAACTTCGGGAACACCATCGGAGATCCGAAGGAGAGCTTTTCATCGGTGGATTTTCTGCTTATCACCGCGTTCTTGTTCATCTCGCTTCCCGTTGCCGGAAGAGTAAGTACCACGCCAAGAGGAACAGCGGCAGCTACGGGCATTCCTTTGGCAAGAATATTCCAGGGGTCGCCGAATCTGTAGGGGATGGCAGCAGCAATGAATTTTGTGGCATCGATAACCGATCCGCCACCCACTGCCAGAAGGAAGTCGATATTCTTTTCCTTTGCGATTTCCACAGCCTTCATGGCAGTTTCGTACAGGGGATTGGGCTCAATTCCGCCGAACTCCGTAACTTCAAATCTTTCCAGAGCTGCCTTTACCCTGTCATAAACACCGTTCTTGATTATGCTTCCCCCTCCGTAGAGAAACATCACTTTGCTTCCAGCAGGAATCTGCGTTGAGATTTTCGGGAGCTGGTCTTTCCCGAAAAACACTTTTACCGGATTGTAAAATTCAAAATCTGTCATATTATGTTTTTGTTTTATTCAATTGAACAACGAACACGCGAATTTAGGAAAATGTTCCGTGCCGGTCAAGTTCGGATTTATTAAGTGGAAATCAGGAGTCTGGAAGGGAGTTTTTATTTTCCTGTTATATTCCTGATAAGTTCAACTAACTTATCGGGATGCTCACAACTTATGATATAATTCTTACTAATGTTGAGCTTTTGCTCTTAAAAGTTGTCATGTGTTTTGTTTGTTTAAAATAGCTGCAACATTCCTTCAAATATCGGGAAGCTGCTTTTCTTTCCATACCTGATTTGTTAACTACAAATTCAATTATTGAATAAGGTTACTCAAAAAGTAATTCAACAAGTTCTTGCTGTTCAAATGTATGGATTTATGTATAATAAAATGTCCGGAAGGGTTTAAAATGCTACAAATTTTGGACCAATCTTATCAGATTATAATGTTTTGAAACATTAAATGATAACTATATAGAAAGCAAGAGAAGGGTTTCTGCCTTCAATTCTTGTCAAAAAAAGGCAACATATTTTAAATGACCACGTTAGCCTATTGTGTCAAGTATCATGTTAAACGAAGCGACATATCTTTCATATTGAAATACAGGTGTTTAGACACCTCTCAGCATAACAAAACATGATTGAGATGACGTATTTTTTGTGTTTTATTGAACCTATGTTTCATTTAAATAAATTAATTATGAAAGATTTATCATTAAAAAAAATTCTGTTGGTCCCTTTGCTAATAACAGGAATGTTTGCATTATTCCTCAGCAGTTGTGACAAAGACAAAGATGAACAAAACGGGGACAAATCACTGGATGTTACCGTGAATTTTACGGGCAGCAAGAAACCCAAGGCTGGTGATGTGCTGAACGTAGTAGTTATTTATACCAAAATATCGGAGCTGGATTTAGATAATTATGATGGCCCCGATTTTTACCTTGATGTTCCTTTAACACAATCAGACATTTATAACGGTGTTACTGTTAGTCTGGATATGATTGATCTGACTAAGCCCGAGATTTATGTCGGTGCTCTTGTTGATATGGACGATGAACTTGGACCCAGCCCGGGCGATCTGCTTGAATTCTATGATAATGTAGGTTTTATGGATGCCCTGATGGGTGTTGCCCAGCCGGCAAACTGCCACGGAAAGAACTCAGTGGTAATCAATCTGGATAAGGTTGTGGCGTTACCCTCACTGGATGTTACCGTGAATTTTACGGGTACTGTAATTCCTGAACCCGGTGACGAGCTGCATGTAGTGCTTGTATATTCTCCTTTTCTCGAAGTTGATATGGAAAATGACGGCCCGGATGACATGCTGACTCATACCCTTGACGCCAATGATATTACAAACGAGAAAACGCTTACCTTTACAAATATCAATCCGTTTGAAGAAGAAATATATGTCGCTGCTTTT
>JAQVEI010000151.1 GCA_028697695.1 Lentimicrobiaceae bacterium | reverse complement strand
GTAAGATTGGGAAGCTCATAAAAGCCACACTGTTTTTTATTTTTGACAATTGGTCTCAAAGTTATACTTTTGCAGTGCCGCCAAAAAAAAGAGTGGCATGCAAGCGATAACAAATTTTAATAATGTAAACTATATGAGCTTTAGAATTATTGTGCTGGCCAAGCAGGTTCCGGATACCCGCAATGTGGGTAAGGATGCCATGAAGGCGGATGGCACTGTAAACCGGGCAGCATTGCCGGCCATTTTTAATCCCGAAGATTTGAATGCTTTGGAAATGGCTTTAAGAATTAAGGATCAACTTGTTGATTGCGAAGTTATCGTACTCACCATGGGTCCATCCCGGGCTGCAGAAATTATACGTGAAGCCATGTATCGTGGTGCTGATGGTGGCTACCTGATTAGCGACCGCAAATTTGCAGGCAGCGATACCCTGGCAACCTCTTATGCACTTTCACTGGCAGTAAAGAAGCTTGCACCCTATCATCTGGTTATCTCGGGACGTCAGGCTATTGATGGCGATACCGCGCAGGTGGGACCCCAAACGGCTGAAAAATTGCAATTGCCTCAGGTTACCTATGCCGAAGAGATTAAAGAGGTAACTCCGGAGTACATCACGATAAAACGCAGACTTGAACAGGGTACCGAAACCGTTAAAGCACCAGTGCCACTGGCTATAACCGTGCATAGCTCCGCTCCCGATTGCCGGCAACGGGTAGCCAAACTACTGATGAAGTTCAAACATGCAAGAACCGTTACCGAGCTTCAGGATGAAACCAAGGATTATACCGAACTCTATTCACAGCGTCCCTATCTGCAAATAGAAGAATGGACTGCCGATGACCTCAACGCCGATGTTGGCATGCTTGGTTTGTCGGGTTCACCTACCAAAGTAAAAAAGATTGAAAACGTGGTGTTTGCTCACAAAGATTCCAAAGTTATCACCGATGCGGATGAAGATATTGAAAATCTGATGGTAGAGCTGATGAGCAGTCATGTAATTGGATAATTTTATAACATTAAACACCTGTAAACGTGAATAATATATTTGTGTATTGTGAGGTTACCGACGATAAGAACATCGCAGATGTAAGCCTCGAATTGCTGTCAAAAGGCCGAAAGCTGGCCAACGAACTCAAAGTAAAGCTCGAAGCCATCGTGATTGGAAGTGAACTGTCCGGAGTGGAAAAGGAACTCTATCCATTTGGCGTGGATGTTATCCATTTGGCCGACGATGAGCGACTTTATCCATACACCACTCTGCCTCACACTGCTTTGGTTTTGAATATTTTTAATACTGAAAAACCGGAAATTGCACTGTTTGGCGCCACTTCCATAGGTCGTGATATCGCACCGCGCATTGCTTCAGCCATGCGGTGTGGTTTAACCGCCGATTGCACCAGCCTGGAAATAGGAGATCATTTTGAAAACAAAACCCAAACCGAGTACAAGAACCTTTTGTATCAGATAAGGCCGGCTTTTGGAGGTAATATTATCGCAACCATCATCAATCCTTCCACACGCCCTCAGATGGCTACTGTACGTGAAGGGGTTATGAAAAAGGAAATTTATGACTCTGCCTATAAAGGCAAGGTTAAGCGGGTGGATGTAAATGCAGTACTTAAAGATGATGACTTTTGTGTTCAGATCATCGATCGCCACATTGAGGCAAGCAAAATAAACATTAAGAATGCCCAGGTAATTATTGCCGGCGGTTATGGTGTTGGTAGCCGTGAGAATTTTAACCTGCTATACGAACTGGCCGATGTACTAGGTGCACAGGTAGGCGCATCCCGCGCTGCCGTTGATGCCGGTTTTACTGAACATGAACGGCAAATCGGACAAACCGGCGTTACGGTACGGCCAAAACTTTATATTGCCTGCGGCATTTCAGGTGCAGTGCAGCACCGGGCCGGAATGGATCAGTCGGCGCAGATAATTTCCATTAATCAGGACATAAACGCCCCCATCAATCAAATTGCCGACTATGCCATTATTGGCAATATTACCGATGTAATACCCAAAATGATTAAGTATTACAAGGCGAATTCAAAATAGCTTTTATCTGGTTTTAACTTCAATCAACAATTAAAATGGCCAACTTTTATTCCGATAATCCCAATCTTAAATTTCACCTGAACCATCCACTTATGGAGAAAATTGTCAGGCTGAAAGAACGAAACTATACTGAAAAAGAGAAACACGATTTTGCCGCCCTCGATCTGGAAGATGCGCTCGACAGCTACGACAAAGTGCTGGAGATCGTTGGGGAAATTTCAGGTGATATAATTGCTCCCAATGCCGAAAGTGTTGACCACGAAGGACCACAGCTTGTCAACAACGAAGTGGTATATGCACGGGGAACCCGCGAGAATTACGATGCACTGGTAAAATCCGGCATGATTGGTATGTCGCTGCCCCGGGAATACGGTGGATTAAACTTCCCTATGGTGCCCTACGTTATGGCCGCTGAAATTGTTTCGCGCGCTGATGCAGGCTTTGCCAATATATGGGGTTTGCAGGATTGTGCTGAAACCATCCATGAATTTGGGTCAGAAGAGATAAAAGAGGAATACCTGCCCCGGTTCAATAAAGGTGCCACCGCGGCTATGGATCTTACCGAACCCGATGCAGGCTCCGATTTGCAGGCGGTGCAACTGAAAGCTACTCAGGATCCTAAAACCGGCACCTGGTACCTGAATGGAGTAAAACGTTTTATTACCAACGGTGATGCAGACATCTCTCTGGTTTTGGCCCGCTCAGAGCCCAACACCACCGATGCCCGCGGCTTATCGCTTTTCGTGTATGACCGTGCCCAAAAGGCAGTAAAAATCAGAAGGATAGAGAATAAGCTTGGCATCAAAGGTTCGCCTACCTGCGAGTTGGTTTTTACCAACGCGCCCGCGAAGCTGATAGGGGACACCCGCATGGGACTGATTAAATATGTGATGTCACTTATGAACTCTGCCCGTCTTGGCGTAGGAGCGCAATCCGTAGGACTGGCAGAAGCAGCCTGGCGTGAAGCCCTCAAGTACGCGCAGGAACGTGAACAATTCGGCAAAGCCATTATACAGTACCCGGCAGTTTATGAGATGATTACCAATATGCAGGTAAAAACGGATGCTGTTCGTACCTTGCTTTATGAAACAGCACGCTTTGTAGATGTGTACAAAGCATTTACCTATACCGCCCAGGAACGCAAACTTGAACCTGCCGAAAGAGAGGATTTAAAATACTATACAAGGCTTGCAGATGTTTTCACGCCGCTCCTGAAGCTTTTCTCAAGTGAGTATTGTAATCAGATTGCCTATGATGCCATTCAGATACACGGTGGTACCGGATATATGAAGGACTTTCCTGTAGAGCGTATCTGGCGCGACGCACGAATTACAACCATTTATGAAGGTACATCACAATTGCAGGTAGTTGCTGCAATACGTGGGGTAGGAAACGGTATGTATCTTAAAGCAATGCAATCTTATCATGAAATTGCCGTTAAACCTGAGTTGCAATACCTGAAATCGGTACTTGAAAAAATGACCGACCAATATGCAAAAACGGTTGTCAAGGTTAATGAATTTGAAGATACTGAATACCTTGATTACCATGCCCGGCGATTGGTTGAGATGGCCGGAAACATAATCATGGGTTATTTGTTGATGTTGGATGCAAACCGCGATAACCGTTACAGCAAATCTGCCGATGTGTTCATCCGTATTGCCAGAGCTGAAAATATTGCCAAAGTTGGCTATATAAACCAGAGTCACCCCAAAGACCTGGGCACTTACAAACAAGTGTAATCATTGGGATAATCCTTAATCACTACTTGCAGGCCGGACTCTTGTGATTCCGGCCTTTTTTTTTACCGTCTTTCGGATGCCGGGCGTGATGCCAACTAACCATTTGGGCGAATATTAGCCCATGGAATTATATTGCTGTACCTGAAAAGAAACATGCACATCAGCCCTTGAAATGAATTCAGTGTTAATCAAAAAGAGTGTAGCGTTACCGGAATTCGGATTATCACTGCCGGATTAATGTCTGCTCCAGGCAATAATTACATAACTCCTGAAAACAATTTCTATTTTATTGATGAGTGTTGAAAGCATGCTTAAATAATGTTGCATATCCATTTCAACGGCAGTCAGGCTGAAAATTAAATGCCGGAAACCATCAATGTTCCCGGCACTGGAAATATTTAAAAACTTTACAGGTTGGCTGCGGTTAAAATATTTTTGGATATTTTACCGGGTTGTAATCATGCATGATGTTGTACACTGCATCAAACACATCTTCCGCATTAGGGTTCGAGAAATAGTCGCCATCGGTGCTGTATGCTGCCCGGTGGGCTTTGCCGGTCACTGTGCGGGGAGGTGCATCCAAATACAGGTAACCGTTTTGCTCTTCTATAACTTTCTGCATCATATAGGCTGTCGCGCCTCCCGGAACATCTTCATCAAAAAATACAATTTTATTGGTTTTTTTAAGAGATTCTACAATGGTCTGGTCCACATCGAAAGGTAAAAGAGATTGAACGTCAATGAGTTCGCAGGATATGTTGAAAGCCTCCAGCTGTTCCACAGCGTCCATTGCAATGCGCACACAAGAGCCATAGGTAACCAAAGTAATATCGCTGCCATCAATCAGCACTTCGGGATAACCCGGCAGCAATGAGAATTCACCTATGTTCTCCGGTCTGGGCTCCCGCAGTCTGTAACCGTTCAAGGGTTCTATCACCAGAGCGGGTTCATCGCTTTCGAGAAGGGCATTGTAGAAGCCTGCTGCCCTTGTCATATCACGGGGAACGAGTACATGCACCCCCCGAATGGAATTAATCACCATACTTAAAGGAGAACCCGAATGCCATATGCCTTCCAGGCGGTGGCCGCGCGTACTGATAATCAGCGGGGCCTTTTGCCCACCCTTGGTGCGGTATTGCAAGGTGGCCAAATCATCACTGATTACCTGCAGACCGTACAACAGATAGTCGAAGTATTGGATTTCGGCCAGCGGCCTCAACCCACGCATGGCCATACCTATGCCCTGTCCAATAATGGTTGCCTCACGAATGCCGGTGTCAAATATGCGGTCTTTGCCATATTTTTCCTGTAAGCCCTCATAGGTTTGGTTTACTCCTCCGATTTTTCCAACATCTTCTCCAAAAATTATCAAACTTGGATAATTTTTCATCAGATAATCAAAATTATCCCTAAGAATTTCGCGTCCGGGTACCATTTCGGGATTTGAGCTGTAAACGGGTAATACCGGCTTGAGGTTGGATAACCTTTTTTCTGAATGACTGTAAAGATAAGAGCTGTAACGCTCAGCACTGTCATTCATTTCATCATTTAACCAGTTGGTTACATTTATTTTAAGTGAATTCTCAGGATTGCTGCATGAGTCGCAGATAAGCCGGAGTACCTTTCGGGCAGCCGACAGAACATCTTTCCGGATGGGTTCAGCTATCATCCTTAAATCCTCTTTAAGAGATTCAATTTTCTGTGTTTTTGCACAATTGCAGGTGCTTACATTGGCTATGTTGATAAAATCGTCCCGCATTTGTTTGATGGGGCTACTGAAATTATTCCATGCGGTTTTGCGGGCCTGTTTTACTCTTTCAATGGCCGCTTTCTCTATCTTATTCAGTTTCTCTTCATCAGCTATTTTTTCAGCCAATATCCAGGAGCGCATCCGGGTTAAACCATCATGTTCCACTTCCCATTGTAGCCGTTCAGCAGATTTGTAGCGTTCGTGTGACCCGCTGGTGGAGTGGCCCTGAGGTTGTGTGAGCTCGGTGATGTGAAACAATACCGGCACATGTTCTTCGCGGCAACGTTTAATGCCCTCCCGGTAAATGTTTATCAGTTGGGGATAATCCCAGCCTTTTGCGGTATATATCAGATAACCGGGCTTTTCTCTGGTTTGTGCAAAACCGGCAAGGGCTTCTGAAATGCTTTGTTTTGTCGTTTGATATTTATTGGGTACGGATATTCCCCACCCATCGTCCCAAACTGAGATGGCCATAGGTACCTGAAGCACACCGGCAGCATTGATGGTTTCAAAAAAATGTCCCTCGCTGGTAGAGGCATCACCAATGGTTCCAAAGGCAACTTCATTTCCATTCACTGAAAATCCCTGGGTATGGTAGGCATCACCCTCGGCCCGGTAAAGTTTGGATGCCAATGCAAGACCCAGTAAACGGGGCATTTGGCCGGCAGTAGGAGAGATGTCGGCCGAACTGT
>JAQVEI010000150.1 GCA_028697695.1 Lentimicrobiaceae bacterium | reverse complement strand
GTATAAAAGCATTAAATAATCACACCATGAAACCAACATTGACCATAATTATAATGCTGTTCAGCTTCCTGGTGCTGCAGGCGCAGGAGTTGTTAAAGCCCAAAATGGAAATGAAAATTGATTCCATAGGCAATGCAGACATTAAGATATCAATGACCATGAATGCCAATCAATGGCAGATGTGGTCGCAGACCTTTGGTAACAATCCGGCCTTGCTAAAACGAAACATTGAAAAGGAGATGCCCGGCTTTTTTCTGGATGATTATAAACTGGAGAAAAACGACATGGAACGCTCCTTTAATTTTACCTTTAAGGCTTACGGCGTCTGCGAAGTCAACAAAAAAGGAACCTGGATTGTAAGTACCGAGCAGAAAAATCCCGACCTCACCCAACTTACCGACCATAAATACATGATGGTTTCCACAGATGTGGCCAATGGTATGCAGGAAACCACCATTATTGAATTTCCTGAAAGTGCCAAAAATATAAAACAAACCAAAGATGCTTTTGATAAAACCCAGTTTGAATTTGATATGAAGGAGATCAGAAGCGGTATCAACTGGTTTTTATGGATTGGGATTCTACTTGCAGTAGCTGGTGGTGGATGGGCAGGCTTGATTTCGTTTACGAATAAGCAGCCCAAGAATATTCCACCTATGTGAATTGACGAGCACAAAAACAGAAAAAACCACTTACAATTCAAAGTATAAGTGGTTTCTCCTTAATCAGTTGACCTACCAGGGATCGAACCTGGACTCTTCTGATCCAGAATCAGACGTGTTGCCAGTTACACCATAGGTCAGTGAATTCGGCTGCAAAAATAGTAATTTGTTTTACAGTGGGGTAATTATTTTGGAAAAAATAACCATTAATTCCCTAAAGGCTACACAATACTCCTCACAGTGGCATTATACCTCTATACTTCAATTTAAGCGTATGCTTTTGAATTTTATTACAAATTATAGTAGTCAAAAATAATTTCGACTGTTTGGCGCGAAAAGATTAATTCTTTGCTTTTGCCCACGAATCCTTTAATGCAACCGTGCGGTTAAACACCAGTTTGCCCGGTTGGGAATCAGCATCGGTGGTAAAATAGCCCATGCGCTCAAACTGAAATTTATCCAGGGGTTTGGTATCTGCCAGCGAAGGTTCTACAAAGCCTTTTACCACTTTGAGAGAATCCGGGTTGAGATTCAGTTTGTAATCTTCATCTTCGGGCACATCTTCGGGGCTTTCGCTCATAAACAGGCGGTCGTAAAGCCTGATTTCGGCTTCCAGCGCATGTTGGCCCGAAACCCAGTGCAGGGTGCCTTTTACTTTTCGGTTGCTTTGCGAGCGGCCACTCAGGGTTTCCGGATCGTAAGTACACAAGATCTCAGTTATTTCACCCGTTTCCGGGTCTTTCATTACTGATTCACATTTGATGATGTAGGCATATTTGAGCCGTACCTCGCGACCTACTGCCAAACGGAAGAATTTGGCGGGCGGATCTTCCATAAAATCTTCACGCTCAATATAAAGCTCTTTTGAAAAAGGTACATCCCGCTTACCGCTTTCCGGGTTTTCAGGATTATTGATGGCCTGCATCATTTCCACCTTGTTTTCCGGATAGTTGGTAATAACCAGTTTCACCGGGTTTACTACGCCCATTACACGTTGGGCTTTCTTGTTCAGGTCTTCACGGATGCAGAATTCAAGCAAACCTACATCAATAACATTCTCCCGCTTGGCCACACCCACTAAGTCCGAGAAATTACGTATAGCTTCCGGTGTATATCCCCTGCGGCGAAGGCCCGAAATGGTTGGCATACGTGGGTCGTCCCAGCCATTTACCAGGTTGTTTTTAACCAGTTCGAGCAGTTTGCGCTTGCTCATAACCGTATAAGTCATGTTAAGCCGGGCAAACTCAATTTGCCGGGGAGCAAAAATTTCCAGCTCGCGGATAAGCCAGTCGTATAAAGGCCGGTGCACTTCAAACTCCAGAGTACACAAGCTATGCGTAATATGTTCAATGCTGTCGCTTTGCCCGTGCGCAAAATCATACATAGGATATATACACCACTCATTGCCTGTGCGGTGATGTTCAGTGTGGATAATGCGATAAAGCAATGGATCACGCATGTGCATATTGGGTGAAGCCATATCTATTTTCGCGCGCAAAACATGCGTGCCATTGGGAAATTCACCCGCCTTCATGCGTCGAAACAAATTCAGGTTTTCCTCCACACTCCTATTCCTGTATGGACTCTCCTGTCCCGGTCGGGTAGGGGTTCCTTTTTGTGCTGCAATTTCCTCGGCTGAAAGGTCGCATACATAGGCTTTGCCCTTTAAAATGAGCTTTTCGGCATATTCATACAACTGTGGGAAGTAATCTGAGGCAAAATACTCCCGGCCTTCCCAATCAAAACCCAGCCAATGTACATCGTCACGTATGGAATCCACATATTCCACGTCTTCTTTCACCGGATTGGTATCATCAAAACGAAGGTTACATTTTCCATTGTATTTGAGGGCTGTTCCAAAATTCAGACAAATAGACTTGGCATGGCCGATATGAAGATAACCGTTAGGCTCCGGAGGAAATCGGGTATGCACCCGGCCTTCGTGCTTGCCATTGCGGATATCCTCTTCAATAATGGCATGTATAAAATTGGTAGGCGTTTTACTTTCGCCCGTGGATTCTGATAGATTTTTGTTGTCGCTCATGCTGAGGAATAATTGATTTAAGGGTGCAAAGGTACGAATTTCGAATGGCAGATTTAAACATGTGGAATTCACCTGCGACAAAATTTAAAAATGCCGGCCTTTTTATACATTCATCAGGTAATCCCGGAAATTTTGTTTGCATGTATGGATGAACAATCAATCCGGTAGCAACTATATCAATCTATACATCATCAATATGGTGAAGCATACAACAGCAGGTGGCTAACATCCCTGGTGAAATCAAAAAAGGCTGTCTATGGAAGACAGCCTCTCTGAATATGTGGGCCCACCTGGACTTGAACCAGGGACCACTTGATTATGAGTCAAGTGCTCTAACCAACTGAGCTATAGGCCCCTGTAGCTTTTAAACTACATCCCATAGTGAAATGGGACTGCAAATGTACGAAATATTCAAAAATTGCAAGCATTGTTGCATAAAAATATTAATTCATCTTTTTAACAGGGTTTGTTGAGCTGTACAGGCAATTTTAACCGTTGAATGCATGGGCCGGTTCAACCAAAAGGCGCCGGATTATGTTCATAGATATAAAACCTGGTATGAAAAACACCTGTAAATGGCCCGGCCGCGACCCTTTGATGATTGAATATCATGATACAGAGTGGGGCGTTCCTCTGCACGACGATCGCATGTTGTTCGGATTTCTCGTCCTGGATACCTTTCAGGCCGGGTTAAGCTGGAGAATAATTTTACACCGGCGCGAGGGGTTCAGGGCTGCTTTTCATGATTTTGATGCGAGAAAGATTGCTGATTATTCGGATGAAGATGTTGAACGGTTGTTGCACGATGAAAAAATAATCCGAAACAGGGCAAAAATATTGGGAACCATTAAAAACGCACAGGCTTTCCTTGCTGTTCAGCAAGCCTATGGCTCTTTTGATAAATACATCTGGCAGTTTACCGGGGGCAAAACGATAATCAATCACTACACATCTCACGAACAATTGCCGGCAACCAGCCCTGAATCGGATGCTATGGCCAGGAGCATGAAAAAACATGGTTTTACGTTCTGTGGAAGCACTATTTGTTATGCATTTATGCAGGCAACAGGCATGGTGAATGATCATCTGGAGGGTTGCTTCCGAAAAAATATTTTGATTGAAAGGAGTTGACAATTATGGAAAATAAAGAAATATGGACCATCGGTCATTCTACCCGGCCGTTTAAAGAGTTTGTGGACATGCTGCATTCCTTTCACATCAGGCTGGTGGTAGATGTAAGAAGTTATCCGGGATCACGAAGGTACCCTCATTTCAACAAAGAAGTATTGGTCAAATCTTTGCCTGAAAATAAGATAGAATATCAGCATTTGGTCGGTCTGGGAGGAAGGCGCAAAGTGCTGGCAGATTCTAAAAATACGGGTTGGCGACATCCTGCTTTCCGTGGATATGCCGATTATATGGAAACCCGTGATTTTGAACATGCTGCCATTGAATTGGAATCTCTGGCACTAAATAAACGTACGGCTTACATGTGTTCAGAAGCCGTCTGGTGGCGTTGCCATCGCTCCATGGTCTCTGACTGGCTAAAGATGCGGGGATGGACCGTGTGGCACATTATGGGTATAAATAAAGCAGAAGAACACCCCTGGAAAGGTCCGGCACGGGTGATAGATGGCAGGCTGGATTATAGTCAGGAGTGAGCTGACATTTTGCCATACTTTATAGTGGATGCCGGGTGATAAAGATGTTTTCTGGCAAAGAGCCGGGTTGCAGGACGTTTGGCCTATTTTCAAATCCTTTATCTTTGCCGCATGAAATCTGCTGAAAATCGTCCACTTACAGATTGGTTGCCCATAAGCCGGGAGGAGCTTAACCGCCGGGCTTGGGATCAGGTGGATGTCATTATCGTTTCGGGCGATGCCTATGTGGATCACCCTTCATTTGGATTGGCGGTAATGGGCCGGTTGATTGAGAAAGAAGGGTATAGGGTGGCTATTCTGCCGCAACCCAACTGGCGGGACGATTTGCGGGATTTTAAAAAACTGGGGAAGCCACGTTTGTTTTTTGGTGTCACCGCCGGGGCCATGGATTCTATGGTCAATCATTATACTGCCAACAAACGTTTGCGTTCCGACGATGCCTATACCCCTGGCGGAGTCGCAGGATTTCGTCCCGATTATGCCTCGGTAGTCTATACCAAAATCCTGAAAAAGTTTTATCCCGATGTGCCTGTAGTATTGGGTGGGATAGAAGCTTCCATGCGTCGACTTACCCATTACGATTACTGGAGTGACAGCCTGAAACCCGACATCCTCACCTGGAGCGGGGCCGACATGCTGGTTTACGGGATGGGCGAAAAGAGTATCGTACATTTGCTTCATCGCCTGGCAGCAGGTGAAAAGATAGCAGAGATACGAAATCTGGAACAAACGGCCTACCGCATGCACAAAAGCGATGAGCTTTACCCCTGGGATGGCGTCCCGAGCAGATGGTTGCCAGCTCATGAAGCATGTTTGGCCAGCAAAAAGGAGTTCTCAGATCATTTCAGAATATTTGAAGAAGAATCCAATAGATGGCAGGGAGCACGGCTTATTGAAGCAAGTGGTGACGGGCTTGTAGTGGTTAATCCGCCCTGGCCACCCATGCAGGAAGCCGATATCGATTCGGCTTTTGATTTGCCCTATACGCGGCTGCCCCATCCAAGATACCAAAAGAGGGGACAACTGCCGGCTTATGAAATGATTAAGAATTCCATCAATTTGCACCGCGGGTGTTTTGGCGGATGCGCTTTCTGTGCCATTTCAGCACATCAGGGTAAATTTGTGGTGAGCAGGTCTGAGCATTCCATTTTGAAAGAGATAAAAGCAGTGCTTGCAACCCCCGGCTTCAAAGGACACCTTACCGATATGGGCGGTCCTTCGGCCAACATGTATCAAATGAAAGGCATAAACACCGGGTTGTGCAGGAAATGCAGGCGACCTTCCTGTATCTTTCCGGCTATCTGTAAAAATTTAAACACCGATCACCGGCCCATGACGCAGCTTTATAGAAAAGCTATGGGCAGAAGCGGCATAAAAAGAATTACCATTGGCAGCGGGATACGTTATGATATGCTGGTAGGGCGCAGTAGTGCTGAGGAGCAGGCTTTTGGTTTGCAGGAATACATGCAGCAGGTTATTACCAGGCATGTATCCGGAAGACTTAAGGTGGCTCCGGAGCATAGTTCGCCACAGGTACTTCAAATAATGCGCAAACCACATTACCGGAATTTTATTGAGTTTCAAAAACAGTTTAATGCCATCAATCGTCAACATGGTTTAAAACAGCAACTGGTGCCCTATTTTATTTCCAGTCATCCGGGCAGCCGGGATGAAGATATGGCTGAGCTGGCCTGTGAAACCAAAGAGCAGGGCTTTAGACTGGAGCAGGTACAGGATTTTACGCCTACACCCATGACTCTGGCTACCACTATGTATTATACGGGTATGGATCCATACACTCAAAAATCCGTGTATGTAGCCAAAGCCAAAGAAGATAAAATCAATCAGCAGCGTTTCTTTTTCTGGTACAAACCTCAAAACCGGGCCTGGCTTACCC
>JAQVEI010000149.1 GCA_028697695.1 Lentimicrobiaceae bacterium | reverse complement strand
CCATTCTGTAGTGTACCCATCCAAACATAATCAATGCTTCGTAATCAAAAGGGTATAAATTTGCGATGAGTTCCAGATATTTATATGCCTCCGCATAGTCTTCTCTTCCATAATATATGGTTCCCAATCTATAATTGACGGTATAATTATTGGGATCAAGTTTCAGTATTTCAAGGTAGCAGGCAACAACCTGATTCCAGTTACCCAAAGCTGAGGAGGGCAATGCAAACCCCAATCGTGCCTCGATAGAAAGCGGGCGGATAGCAATGGCTTTATTGTAATGGGCAACCGATGCAGTAAACTGTCCTGCCAGGTAGTTGAGCCATCCCAAACGCAGGTTAATCTCGTAGGATGATTCATCATATACACCTTTAAGCGCCTCGATGGCTTTACCATAATCTCCACTTACTTCAGAAGTGTAGCTCCGGCTGAATGCGGATATAAGCCCCTCGTTACCCTGTGCAAACAACTGGCTACCAATAGAAAAAATAAATAATGCCAAAAGCATACAATATTTTAACCTTTTATTTTCCATGTTAAACCTCCGTTTATAATTTGGTTTTGATATTTATAAATTGAAACACTTTTTTGCAACGATGGCATTATTTTAAGACCATTGCCCTCAATTTCCATCCATTGATAGCTTAGGTTGAACATTACATGAGAATTTAAAGGTACGATAAATTTTCCGCCGGCAAAAAATTTCACCTTGTCTATTTGATTGTAAAAAACCCTTGCGTTGAAAGCAGACGTACCCGTATGACCACCAACCGAAGCAAATAGCTCCAACCACAGCCGTTTGGTCAATCTAAAGCCGGCCTTTTGAAAAAACAAAAGCTGCATATCATCTTTCCTGCCTGCAAGGTTTAGCGCAGAAACGGAATAAACGTTCAGATTTCCAAAAGGCCTCAGCGTAATCCCCACACCTGTTTGGGTGAGCTTATGGTCAGCGTAGCGCGATACCCATGCCCCTGCATAAAGGTCAAAGCAGGCCTGCGAATAGGTGAGTTGAACACCGGTTACAAAATCATGGTATTTTATTTCATCCGCTGGAATTACATATTTAGCGTTAATGGAATCGTAGGAGACCAAAGGGTTGGTATAAGATACGGTTACCCGGTGCAAAGCAGGTTCCAGTGCGAAATGCTTACTGAGAATAATGGCGGGAGCCAGAAAAAACGCTGTCTGCTTTATAGTGTATCCGCTGAAAAGTGTATCGCGGCCGGCAATTGTGACATCTCTCTGCTTGTTAAACTGCCAGAATGTTGTCGCAGCAGTCAGTCCCAACCTATAACCCAGCGGTTGATTTATTGTAAACAACCCGTAATTTGCTGATGAAAAGGCATGATCTTCGGAATACAACAGCTTTTGATCAAAATCTGGAGTATGATATTGCTTGTTTTGATTTGAGGTCAAAAATCCGGCTTCGGCCCCAATCTCCGGAACGTAGCGTTTATGGCAAATGGTATGGGCCGTTTTTTTTGACAATCTGGCACACAAAAACCCGGCGGCTACCGGCCGGCCACCATACCTGTAGGCCAGGTACAACAAATGTGCTGCATCAAAATCTGCTTCATTAAAATTATGCGCAAATTCAAGATGATTTGCCGCCCTGGCATATTGTTGTAATTCCAGGGCAGCCCTGCCTACACGCAATCGCAGATAAAAGTAATCAGTACCGGCTGATATAGCAGCTTCACCTGCTAAAATCAAGCTGTCCCATTTTTGCTGCTCAAACATGCGATAGGTAAGTATTTCCACCGACTCCGAATTTTGAGCATCCGATGGCAAAGGATGGTATAGGGTAAAAAGCAATAGCCAAACGTATGGTAATATAAAATTCTTCATCATTCTTCAAAATTCGCAGTAATAAGCCGCCCGCCTTCCTGTATGGAAAAAGAGAGGATGCGGTTAAATACTTCAATATTAAAAAGCATGGTTTGCTTACCCTTACCCGGCTTAAATGCAGAATGCAATCCGATATGATTGCCCGATAGATCCTGATGAATAACCGTGTATTGTAAACGAAAATCCGGCTTTAAAAAAATAAAAAAAGGAGCTATAAAGTCCTGCAACAACAGCAATGGGCCTTTTGGAAAAACATCGGGCGGGAAGGAATCATTTACCTGCAAACCATTATAAAAGCCCAATGGAACACGAAATGCCGCCAGATAGAAATACCACAACAAACATTGTCGTCCACCTTCAAATCTTGTGAATCGGAAAAGTTGGTCATCAGCTACAAAATAAGCCCGGGCTTTGGTTTTTGTATCAACTATATAGCGGTTCATCCACAAGTCGTTTTCTACTACCCACTTTCCTTCGCCCAATGAAAGGCTGTCGGTTGAATAAGCCAGGGAGTGCCCGGTTTCAAAATTAAATGCAGCCAACAGTGATGCATCAGTCGGTATATTGGCTACCTGCTCGTTCAGGCCCGGGTACGCATTGGTTTTTAGAACAGGCGCTTGATTGTGAACCAGATAATGTGCTATGGGGTATTTTAAAGTAGGGGAACCGATGTATGGTGTGGATTGCACTTGAAAATGGAGGTGAGGATAGGCTGCAAATCCCGAGTTGCCACAACTGCCCACTACTTTACCTTTTTGAATGTACATGCCTGTACTCACCGTAATACTGTCTTTCTTCAAATGGCTAAGCTTACTGTATAACCAGGAATTGTGCCGGATAATGACAGTATTGCCCCAATTGTTCAGGGTGTTGTACTTGCCGGGCTCATTGTCCTCTATGCCGTCAACAACTGTTTCTATCCATCCGGCCGCTGGAGCAATAACCGGCTTGCCAAAACAATAATAATCAGTCCGTTTACTCCCCGAGTCGTCATATTCTTTATCCGCTTCATCGCGGATAACAAAATCCCAGGCATGTTGCCATTGCTCCTTGTGAGTATAGACGCCTCCATGGCCCTGATTAACTTTCCAGATTCCAAAAAATGGCAATTGAATATCCAGATACTGTTGGTTGGGAAAACGTATTTTTTCATTCTGACTCAGGTACAGATTTTTTTCGGGAGAATAGTGCTGATTTACCACCGTTTCAGGACTGTGCAGACGTCGTTCACGGAATTTAAGTGCATATAAAAAAAGCAAAACCACCAGATTAAATGGTAAGGAGTAAACCGGTAGCTGCAAAGGTGCAAGCATGAGAATGCTCCCGCTTATAAACAGGGATATCACCGGTGTAAGCAAAACTACCCAAATTAATGACCAATAGGATGCCACTACGAAAAAACCACCTACAGCAATGGCCGCAAGAATATGATTGAACCCGATATACAGGTAATCCAGCTCATGCATGTTGGCTCCAATGGCTGAATAAAAGAGCCAGGTAAAGGCAAAGCCTGCAACAGATAACAGAAAGGCGATACGGGAATAAATCAGCAGCCCAAGCGCGATGACCATTCCTGCAAGCAGATGATATTGAAAAAATATAGCACCCAATGAACGAAAATAGACTTTTATTGCAAGGGGCCATGCGAGGTTACCAAACCATTGATACCATTCCACCAACATATAACCCCCACGTGCATACAGGTCATTCAATAAAAACACCCCCGATTCACCGGGAACCAGCGCAGTATAGCTGCGTGAAGCCAATATTGCAAACCAGATAGTGGCTAGAAAAGGCAGCGTAAGAAAAGGTAAACCGTATTTTGAAGTAATCCCTTCAAAAACTAATGTAAACAACAGCGTAGCCAGAGAAATAAAAGTAAGGATAAAATAAAATGCAGGGGTTGGATGAAAAGCAATACCCATACCCAAACCCACAAGCAAAGCGTTAAATCCATAAAAACCGGCCAGTATATTTTTTTTATTGAGCCCAAAAAGCCAGGCAAGCACATTGACAACAATTATTGAGAACAAACCGGCCAATCCGGTGTAAACATCAAAAAAAGTTACAACCATGAGCAACAAGCCAAAAACGCGGTTTTTAGAGAAAAAAACCATGGTATAGCTATTGAGCGTGCTCTGTATCAGATCATGAATTGGTATTTTTTTCAACTTTTGAAAGTGTTGAATTATTCCTGAAATTCCTGCATGCGCGGGTCGTTTAAGATTGAGCGTTTAAGCCTTTCCTTGCAGTTGTATTTCTTGGTTTTGGCGTAGTTTTCACTGCCATAGCCCATGGTATCTGCAATTTCCCGTGATGAAAACTTTTGCATGGAAAGCAACAGTATACGTTGGCAATCCTTCTCCATTGAGTTAAAATGCTCCCGGTAGATATTATATTTTAGTTGCTCTTCCTCTGCAAGTTCAGTAGAATTGGTATCGGGAAAATCAAAGAAACGTTCCAGAGAATCGAGTTTGCCAACCCCCTTTTTAATCGTCTTAAGCCGCTGCATCCATAGATTGCGGCTGATAGAATAGAGGTAAGTAAGGAATGAGCAACTCAGGTAAAAATCATCTTTCTGGATATTTCTTAAAATGATGATGAGGGATTCCTGAAAAATATCTTCGGCATCCTCCTCGTTGCCAGTATTTTTTTTGACCAGATATTTAATGGTAGGAAAAAACTCCTGATACACATGCCTGATGATGTAATCGCTGTTAAGTTTCAGCCCTTCAACTATTGCCCTGTCAGAAAAGTGTATCATTAATAGATATATATAAGCTGATTTACAGGCAAATTGACGGCAATTTACCCGAAAAAATGTCCCTGATAATACTTTTGACAACTTTTGAATTTATAAAATTAAAAAAAAACTTCATGCAAACAACGATTTCTTAAAAATTACCTCAAATTTGAAGATGTTCCGGTAGCTTCTCTAAAGAACCAACATGATGATGATTTTCTTTTTGGCGTACTTCGTGCACATTTCCCCGGGCATCGATCATTACTACCGCAGGTCGCATATGAATAAACTGCATCCATTGGGTAAGGTTGTATGCTCCTGTATAATGAATCACCAGTTTATCACCGAGTTGAAGCAGTGGTAGATTAATATTTTCACGTATGCAGTCAATATTCATACATAAGGGCCCGTACAGGGTAGTGTCTTCACGATATTGTGAGAACTCCTGAGCCACGGTGACAGGGTGCTGATACCAAAAAGAAGTAAACAGCAGGTTTACTCCCGTATCAATAATGGTTGCACGTCGGCCGGAAGCCAGACGCTTGTTTGCCAATACCGTTGTTAAGATATAACCAGCCTCATCAATTAAAGCCCTTCCGGGTTCTAGAATTAGCAGTGGCAATTCTCCGGGCTGGAAGTGACTGTTAATCAACGCTGTACTTATAGCCTCCGCAAATTCGCTGATGGAGGGATTGGTATCACTACCCGGCAAATAAGAGCCTTTGAGGGTATTTTTTGAAGCAAATCCACCACCCATATCAATATATTTGATGGCATGATTGAATTTTTGCTTTAACAACCTTGCAAGTTCGGCCAATTTAGCAGCAGCCACACCGTAAGCTCCTGCTGATAAGATAAATGTTCCAATGTGGGTATGCAGTCCCACGAGTTCCATTTTACCCGAATGCATTATTTTATTCAATGCATCCCATGCCTGCCCGTCTTCATAATTGAAGCCAAACCGGTCCCACATTGGATAAATGCCTGTATCCATATTTACCCGGATGGCCACTTTGGGCTTCTGCTCACTGTTTTCCGCTACTTCTATGAGCAGGTATAGCTCATCCAAATGGTCTATGTGAATTAAAGATCCATTCCGGGTAGCAGTTTCCAGTTCCTCCTTTGTTTTAACAGGGCCATTAAAGATAATGTTTTTGGGGTCCACGCCATTTTCAATGGCTTTTTGATATTCAAAACCCGAAACCACTTCAGCCCATGCACCTTCCTGATGAAACACATTGCAAACAGCGGCCAGATAATTGGTTTTATAGCTCCAGGCAAACTGCACTTTGGGGTAACGGGTTGTAAAGGCATTGAGGGCCTTTCGGTAAGTGGTGCGTATGGTGTTTTCAGAAAGCACGAACAGTGGAGAGCCGTATGTTTTGACCAGGGAGTCTACGGTAATTCCATCAATATGAGTGGTGGGCGGCCTTTCACTGCGCATACCAAATTTACCGGGCATACTGGTTTCTAACCTGGTAATGTGAGGCCTTTCATAAGGTTTCTTTTCCATAATTGAGTGTTTTTTTAGAGTTCACCTGTTGATGAAATGGTTTCAAATTCAGAACGATCTACAATCATATCATAAGCATATCTGATAAAGAGCTTGCCCACTTCGTATTTTTCAAATGGAGCAACTTTTTTACCTAATGCAAGCTGGGTAAGCATTTCAGGT
>JAQVEI010000148.1 GCA_028697695.1 Lentimicrobiaceae bacterium | reverse complement strand
TTTACCCTGTTTACCCGCTTTAGCAACGATACCGTTTACCGCTATGTAAACAACCGGGAATACCTTTATTTTAA
Organism: Lentimicrobiaceae bacterium; assembly: GCA_028697695.1. Classification (GTDB taxonomy): domain Bacteria; phylum Bacteroidota; class Bacteroidia; order Bacteroidales; family Lentimicrobiaceae; genus Lentimicrobium. Next base: position 6,232 of record JAQVEI010000148.1, on the reverse strand, counting down.
CTTTAACAGTGAAGTGGGTGATGTATATACTACTTTCAGGTCGGCCGGTCATAATTATACCTGGAATGATTCTGCCTGCACCGCTGTTCTTCCCATAAAAACAATGCAGGTTGACTCCATGCTGGTTAACTCCGTGCTTATGCGCAGAACAATTCTCAGGGATACGCTTTTCTCAACAATATATGGCGTTCCAGAACATGATGCAATTGAATATACCCTGATTGAACGTATTGGTATAATTGATGGCTTACCACTGATCAACTCCCAGGAAATGGAAGGATATGGCCAACCCTGCAGCCTGCCATCGGATTGGGCATCTTACACTCTTGGTAATTATAGTGATGATGGTTTGTCGGTTCAGTTTTCAACTTGTCTGGGTGTGGGTATTGATGAATTGGATGTAAAAATGGATCACATAAAGGTTTACCCCAATCCCGCCAATGAATATCTGGTGTTCCAACTGCCTGATGCTATCGTCAACTCCTATCTGAACCGGCAATCTATATTTATTTTCGATATCTATGGACGCCCGGTGGCAGAAGTAGCGGTTACCGGTAAAGAAACGCTTTGGCCTGCAGGAGACCTTGCTCCCGGGGTCTATTTCTATAAGTTTAGCAACGGCAAATACACAAATTCAGGTAGATTTGTGATTTTAGAATAGATAAGATTCAGAAGTTTTTAGTGTTGTATTTTATTGATGATTGTGGTTTCGGATGAAATTCATTAATTTAATCCGAAACCACAATTTGTATATCCTAAAGGTCCTTTCCTCTCATTTATTCCGCGTTCCCCGGGTTTTTTCTCCTGTTCGCCGATTTCATCTACCCACAACCATAAGTCCGCTAGTATCTTTGCTTTGAATTTTTAAAAACATAAAATAAAAACACTATGGAAAATTTAAACATGCAGGAGATTCAAAATCCTAAGCACAGGCGCAATTCGCAAAAATCGCTGATCGCGGGTTTATTGATTGTTGTTTTTGGTGTATTGTTTATGATGCACAATATGAACCTCATCAGCCCGGCTATATGGCGGGTGATATTTTCATGGCCCATGTTGCTGGTGGGTCTTGGTCTGGTCAATTTGGCCGACCGTAAGCCAGGGTGGGGGCTGATTTTAATGGCAGTTGGCGGAGCTTTTTTGGTGAACCGTTATTTGCATCTTCCTTTTAATCTGTTTTCGTTTTTTTGGCCGGTACTCATTATTATTATTGGCCTGGTACTTATTCTGTCAAACTCACGTGGTGGTATGATTGGCCGGCTGAGGTTCAGAAATGATGCCGATAAAGTTTCTGCTGATGTCATTGAAGATGCTTCCATTTTTGGAGGTGGCGAGCGTATTTATCATACCCATAATTTTAAAGGAGGGGATATAGTGGCTATATTTGGAGGTTCTAAAATCGACCTCACCCGTTGTAGTCTCGCACCGGGCGAAAATAAACTGGAAATTGTAGCCATATTCGGAGGTACTACCCTTATCGTTCCCAACGATTGGAAGGTGAGCTTTGAAGCGGTGAATATTTTTGGCGGATTTTCCGATAAAAGAAGAAACCTGAATGTTGACCATACCTCCTCTCTCGTTATTTCAGGCGTAGCTATTTTTGGAGGCGGGGAGCTTAAAAGTTATTAAAGACCAGCCATGTTCACCAGCGGAAATTTCTCAAAGTCTGTAGCCGTCTATTTTGGAGCCTGGATATTGTCTGCAGGCATACACTTTTTTGTAATCTATTTCAGGTTTCATATCGCTTTGAATCTGGCCATTGGTGAAGCATTTGTTTTCAATATTATTCCGGCCTTATTGGGCATAGGACTGTGGTTTCTCGTTAAGTTCGCCGATTTTGAGAAGTTTACCCGGCCCGAATTGTTGGTGCGCCATCTAAGCATGGGGGCAATTATCTTATTTGTGTGGAATGGTTCTGCTTATTTTATCATGAATTTCCTTTCGGGTTATCAGCAGGATTATGTAGAATGGCTTGACAGAACATTATTGTTAAGGGTGGTGGCCGGGTTCCTGATATATGTAATTATGGTAAGTGTTTTTTACCTGCTTATCAACAATCAAAATTTAAACGAACAAAAAATCCGGGAAGAGGCTTTAAAGAATCTGCTGCATCAAAGCGAGTTAAATACCCTGAAGGCCCAGGTTAAACCCCATTTCCTGTTCAATGCGCTCAATTCAATCAGTTCATTAACCATAAGTGACCCACAAAAGGCCCAGGAAATGGTCATCAACCTGTCTGAGTTTATGCGTTATTCGCTTAGTTTTTCTAACAACGACATGAGCACGCTCGGACAGGAACTCCATCATATAAAGCTTTATCTGGCCATAGAAAAGGTTAGATTTGGTGACCGCCTTCAAATAAACGAGGAAATTCAGCCCGGTATGGAAAACAGGCCTTTACCCTCCATGGTATTGCAACCTTTGATTGAAAATGCCATAAAACACGGAATTTACAATACCCTTGATTCAATAAGGATAGATGTAAAAGCCGTATCCCGAAATGAAAAACTTCTGATTACTATTGCAAATCCTTATGATGCAAGCATGACAAATAAGCAGGGAACAGGAACCGGTCTGGAAAATGTGTTTAAAAGGCTGCAGATGATTTATGGAATCAATGATGTATTGGAAGTTTTCAGACATCCCGGCATTTTTGAAGTAAGACTTAACATCCCATGATATGGATAGAATTAAAGTATTGATCATTGACGATGAATTACCTGCAAGGGATCTCATAAGGTATTACCTTCAGCAATACCCACGCATTGACATTGTTGCAGAATGTGAGAATGGCTTTGAGGCTTTTAAAATGATACAGGAACACCGGCCGGAATTGATTTTCCTGGACATTCAAATGCCAAAAATCAATGGATTTGAGTTGTTGGAATTGCTCAATGAGCCGCCCAATATAATATTTACCACTGCTTTTGATGAATTTGCCATACGTGCTTTTGAACTAAACGCTGTAGATTATCTTTTAAAACCTTTTTCCGCTGTTCGATTCGGACAGGCTATGGATAAAGCATTGAACCGGATAAGAGAGCCCCGGGCTGCCATCACCCAAAGGGAGAGTTTAATCCAGGAGCTCGAAACGGCTTCCTCCGGTATTGAACGTGTAGTGGTAAGAATTGGTGCACGCATAATTGTAATTCCTTTGCATACCATATATTATATAGAGGCACAGGATGACTATGTGCGGATACATTCTGAACAGGGCAGGCATCTTAAAGAAAAAACAATGAAATATTTTGAATCTCATTTGCCCGATGGTGAATTTATAAGGGTACATCGCAGCTATATAGTAAATGTGAACTTTATATTGAAAGTGGAGCCCTATACCAGAGATACCCATGTGGTCGTGCTTAAAAACGGAGAGAGGCTCAGGGTAAGTGCGGCAGGCTACAAAAAACTTTTGAGTTTATTGTAATGGAGCTGATGGGTGAATCAGGAATGAGCAGGCGAAACCTTCCCCGCAACATGCCTGTCAGCTATAAAAGCGTGTAATTCTCTACATTTCAAACATTTTATTGCTTTTTCTTTAAATAATCTTAAAAAAACATTCACAAAATGTTGCAGGTGTCATATTTCTTTTTACTTTTGCAGCCGCATTCAAAAGAAACCCGTCAGGGTATTTTGATAAAAGATGCTTATTTCTGAGATTTTCGAATCCGGGAAACCTGATAAAATAAGACAACATAGGTTTCAATCGCTGCATCAGATAATCAATCGTTCAGCGTTAAGTCTTCAAAGCCTGCGGGCTGATGTGTCTTTCCTGTCTTTTCCCAGTTTATCTTTTCAGAAAATACTTTTTCCCGGTGTATGGTGCAATAATATGATGTTCTATACTCTTGTCCGGATAAAGTTGTGGCGTTGTAAAATATTTTTTTATCAGCGACTTGTAAATTAAAAATAATAGACTACTTTTGCAGTCCCAAAAAAATGGGGTAGCCAAGTAATAAAAAACACAAAAAGTTTCAATATGCCTACAATTTCACAATTGGTACGTAAAGGCCGCAGCAAGTTGACCGAGAAGAGTAAATCGCCTGCTTTGGATTCCTGCCCACAGCGTAGGGGAGTTTGTGTAAGGGTTTATACCACTACACCCAAGAAGCCGAATTCAGCCATGCGTAAAGTAGCCCGTGTGCGGCTCACCAACACCAAGGAAGTGAATGCCTATATTCCGGGCGAAGGACATAACCTGCAGGAACACTCTATTGTGATGATTCGCGGTGGCAGGGTAAAGGACTTACCGGGAGTAAGGTATCACATCATTCGGGGGGCTTTGGATACTTCCGGAGTTGATGGTCGCAATCAACGCCGGTCAAAATATGGTACCAAACGGCCGAAAGCAGGGAAGGCAGTTGCTGCAAAAGGAAAAAAATAACACTGGTTTCAAGGTAATATAAGTTTTCAACCATGAGGAAATCCAAACCAAAAAAGAGAATCATTCTTCCAGATCCGAAGTTTAACGACGTGCTGGTTACAAAATTTGTCAATAATCTGATGTACACAGGTAAGAAAAACCTGGCATTTCAGATTTTTTACGATGCCATTGATCAGGTAAGCGAAAAAACCGGTGAAGATGGTCTGGAAGTTTGGAAAAAAGGATTGAACAATGTAACGCCCAATGTAGAAGTCCGCAGCCGCCGGATTGGTGGAGCCACTTTTCAGATTCCTTCAGAAATCAGGCCAAGTCGCAAGAGTTCTATCGGTATGAAAAATCTCATCCTTTTCGCACGGAAACGTCACGAAAAAACCATGAGTAGTAAACTTGCCGGTGAAATTATGGCTGCCTATAAAGAAGAAGGCGCTGCATTTAAAAGAAAAGAGGATACCCACCGTATGGCTGATGCCAACAAGGCTTTCTCACATTTCAGATTTTAACAATTAATCTACTGTCCAAAAAAATCACAATATCCAAATGTTAGCACGGTTAGCACATACACGCAACATCGGCATCATGGCGCACATTGACGCGGGTAAAACCACGACAACGGAGCGGATATTGTATTATACCGGACAAAGTTATAAGATCGGTGAAGTTCACGAAGGTACGGCTACCATGGATTTTATGATTCAGGAGCAGGAACGCGGAATCACCATCAGCTCCGCGGCTACCACAGTTTTGTGGGACGTGGACAACCAGAAATACAAGATTAATATCATAGATACCCCGGGTCACGTTGACTTTACCATTGAGGTGGAACGTTCACTTAGGGTACTCGACGGTGCGGTTGCACTGTTTTGCGCTGTGGGTGGCGTAGAACCCCAAAGCGAAACTGTTTGGAGACAAGCCGATAAATACAATGTACCGCGCATCTGTTTTGTAAACAAAATGGATAGAGCCGGTGCTGATTTTTACGGTGTGCTGGCGCAGATTAAAGAGAAACTTGGCGCCAATCCTGTGCCACTGCAGTTGCCCATTGGCGAAGAGGATGACTTTACGGGAGTAGTTGATCTTATTACCAACGAGGCCATCACCTGGGATGAGGAATCAAGCGGTATGGTCTACACGCGCGGCTCCGTTCCTGCCGATATGGCTGAGGTAGTTAATGAATACCGCTCAAAGCTTATTGAGGGAGCAGCCGAAGAAAATGAGGCCTTGTTTGAGAAGTTTCTGCAAAACCAAAACAGCATTACGCCTGAAGAGTTATATCAGGTTTTGCGCAAAGCTACTTTGGAGCAACGCATTACCCCGGTACTTTGTGGAGCTTCCTTCAAAAATAAAGGTATTCAGCCATTGCTGGATGCCATTGTACGTTATTTGCCCACGCCAGCCGAAATGGAAAGCATTCAGGGCATTAACCCAAATACAGGAGCAGAAGAGTTTCGTCATCCTGTTGATTCTGATTATTTTTCGGCCCTGGCCTTTAAAATTTCAACCGACCCATTCGTAGGACGATTGACTTTTGTAAAGGTAATTTCCGGCAGGTTGCTGTCCGGAAGTTATGTACTCAATACAGCCACCGGGAAAAAAGAGCGTATTTCGCGCATATTGCAGATGCATGCCAACAAGCAAACGCCGCTTCAGCAAATTGAAGCCGGAGATATTGCTGCCATTGTTGGATTTAAGGATGTAAAAACGGGCGATACCATCTGTGATGAAAAACATCCTATAGTGTTGGATTCTATTGAATTTCCTGAGCCTGTCATCAGCATTGCCGTGGAGCCCAAAACCCAGGATGATGTGGATAAGCTGGACCAGTCCTTGCTTAAGCTGGCTGAGGAAGAC
>JAQVEI010000147.1 GCA_028697695.1 Lentimicrobiaceae bacterium | reverse complement strand
GGTTTTTACAACAGGCAGCAGACTTAGATATGGTGAACTCCGGGTGTATACCACGGGCAAGCCGACAGCAGGTTTCTCTTCTTTAAATGATTTTGAAGCCGGCTATGCCGGTTGGAGCGGAAACCAAGGCAGTTTGACTGAGGCGACTTCTTTTAGTGGAAAGTTCTCAAACAAAATTGACAGCCTGCACCCGGGCAGTTTTACTTACAAATGGGAAGTTCCTAAAGCTAATGAAGGCCATGCATTTGAGATTTATGCCACCGCGCAGGTTAGGGGGAATTTCGAAGGATCGGCCCTCATTATATCTCTCTGGCGCGATAACAAAGCTATACTCACCTCTTCAACCGGCAGCCGCACCACAAAAATTGGATTTGAAAAGTGGACCGCTGTTGCTAAATCGATGAACTTTCCTAAAGGTGCGCAGGCCGGCGATGAAATAAGGGTGTTCTTCTGGGCAGGCAAACAGGCCGAATTTTATATTGACGATTTTTATGTTGAGATGAGTAGGGCTGATTAACCAAAAAAGACACTATCAACGATAGGTTTTTCGGTCGAAGATATTGTATTTCAGAATGCACCATATGGCTCTGAATCCATCTTTTGCTCCAATTTTCTTACCTTCATCATAGGTGCGCCCGTAATATGAAATGCCAACCTCATAAATCCGTATGTGCTTAATCCTTGAGATTCGCGCGGTAACTTCCGGTTCAAAACCAAAACGGGGCTCCGATAGTTTAACACTTTTAATAATCTCCGATCTGAACATTTTGTAGCAGGTCTCCATATCGGTTAGATTCAGGTTGGTGAACATATTTGATATGAAGGTAAGAAATTGATTGCCAATGGAGTGCCAGAAGAATAAGATGCGGTGCGGGCCCATGCCCATAAACCGGGAGCCATATACCACATCAGCTACATCATTTACCAGAGGTTTAAGCAACAGGTTGTAATCAGCAGGGTCATATTCCAGGTCAGCATCCTGAATCACTACATAATCACCGCTGGCCAGTTCAATACCTTTATGGATGGCTGCACCTTTTCCCTTATTGTGGGGCTGCCGGAAGGTGCGGATGTTAACCTCAGGGCGGGTTTCGCAAAATCTTTCCACGGCTTCCATCGTTCCATCGCCCGAAAAGTCGTCCACGATAATGATTTCCTTTTCCAAATCATAGTGCAGTTTTGTGTCAATCACCTTTTCCAGGATTAGATGAATGGTTGGGCCCTCGTTGTAAGCCGGGATAATGATGGATAGTTTTTGCATTCTTATTTTTATTTAAATGATTGGCTGTGTTCAAAATCAATCCTGCAATCCCTGAAAAATAAACAGGAAAGTGTGATGAGAAATGAGTTCACTGCCTGCCTGATTAACTTGTTGACGACCAACAGGCTGGTTGCTTGTGCTTTCCACGTCCTTTCTTATAGTGCTGCTAAATTATTTTTATCCTTAATTCCGGACAAAGATAAGACTTTGCTGTGTTAGCTCCGGGTTAAATTGATATTATTTTCAGGTTGTTGCCAATTTTGGCTCCGATTGTATTTCACTTTTTACTTTAAGTGCGTTTTTGAGATGATTAGGGAATCAATTAATTTTCTTATCTGATATGTTTAATGGATTCAATATTGTAATTTTGCCTGCAAAACCGATAAACCCTAAAAAGAAATGAAAAAGCTATTAGTTTTCATGCTTATTGCCGGCATGTTTTACGCGTGTTCTCACAATCCAGGCTCTTCATCCAATGAAAAGGAATTGACAGATTATAATCCTCAGATAAGTGAGAATCAGATGATTATAGCTACCGACATGGAAAATGTCGGCGCTTTACCGTCCTACTGGAGAAACGGGTTTTCCGTTTACCGTATGGATGAAATCCCTGCCCATTCAGGTCAATATGCTGTTAAAGTTACCGAAGAGCACCAGTATTCGCTTACCTTTCGCGAGATCTTTAAGAATCTGAATGAGAAATTACCTACGCGGGTGATATTTACCGGGTGGTATTATTTTACCGAACCCAATGAAAATGCAGGCCTCATCATGGAGATAAATGACAGCGACACTTCTTATATTTGGAAGGCTTATAATCTGGCCAATGTTAATCCTGCCGTTAATCAATGGAATGAATTTAACGCTTATTTTACATTTGACAAACCCTTAAACCCCGAACAGGAGATCAACCTTTTTGCTACGGGTTCACAAAAGCTGGTTTATTTCGATGATTTTAAAATTATTTTCGAGTATTAAGCCGGATAAAAAGAGTTAAAAAAAGAGGCTGCCCCAAAAGGGTAGCCTCTTTTTTTAATAGCGTGTAGATAATCGCATCTACCTAAGGGTCAATAAGATATATTTATTATCTTCATGACGTGAAAACAGCCCGCGTTCAGGCCATACCACCAAAACGACCAACACTGAATATTTTGTAATTCTCATAACGCAGAACTTTTAATGACATGAAACCTTGAAAAAATAGTGAATTTCAGTGTCTCATGGAATATTGTTTCCGGTACGCATGTCTGAGTCTTAATTTTTCTTGTTTTCCCAAATCCAAATGGCATCCAACTTAAGCATTTCATCGTAGCTTATCTTCCGGTCCAGTGCTTTTTCCATTACTTTGGCTTTCCATTGCGGGTCAGCATCAATACTCTTCATAATTTGCTCTATTTCAGTATCCATCTTACTTAAGGCCCACAAAGATCCGCCCTGTTGTCTGTTTTCGCTGAGGGTGTTATAGGCGCGCTCGATAAATCCGTAGGGGAACTGATAGAGGTTGGCATCCGTTGCCATAATTATAATTACATCGGCTTTGATTAATTCGCTCAGCATATCCAATTCATTGGTATTACGCGTTGCCGGCCACGCAGGATTGTAGGTCTCCTTATTGTAATACCAAAAGTTGTTGTCGTCAAACAGACGGCTGGAAAATCCTGTACCAAATATATTCCAATAATAACTATCAGCTACCACAATGGCATTGGGCCTTATTTTACCCTCATAACTGCTAAAGGTGGTTCTGGGATAGGCCATAGGATAATGGGGTATCGTAAAAAGCAGATTCATGCCATCGGCTATGTCGTAATCCGGTTTTCTTAAGGTGTCGGGCAGGTCGAAACCATTCCAGCCAAAATCCACCATATCGATGTCACGGTCATATTCAATATAACGGATCAATGAGTCCGTTGCTAGCGCTACACCATAAGCACTCCAGTGGATACCGCACTGGGGATACAAAGGATAAGAGGCGGTATCTTTCATTTGCACAAACCATTGGTTAAAATCAATATAAGGAAGTTTATATTTATCGAACATTTTGATAAACTCCTGGTAATTGGTATTTTTACCTGACGGTCGTTTCATATATTTATCGGGGATGTATTCAGGAAAAAAGGTAGCTTTTCCCGGAGCGAATACAAAAAGTAATGTTTTACCGGCCTGCGTCAACTCTTTATATACGAATCCGGCTTTTCGTGCATGGGACTCTATAGCCGAATCTCCCTGGTAATCCCACCCTTTGTAGGCCTTTATATAATTTATTTCGTACAAATAATTTTTTTTGCCTATGATTACTCCGTTGGCAAGGGCGGTATCAAATACTGAAAAAGCAAGCTGATTGTTTATGCGTATCAGCAGTGGTCGAAAACCTATGGTGTGTTCATAATAATTGTTGTAAGCATCCTGAAATGTGCCATCGAATATGGAATCCATGGTAACTGACGGCTTGCGGGGCGAAACAAAATATCCATTGAGTGGAGTTTCCTCAAAAAAGGGTATAGTGCGTTGTACCAGCGGAAGTGCCAGCATAAGCATCAACAAACAATACATGATATGTTTAAGCCACTTCATATTTTAAAACCGGAAATAAATAAAAGGATTAAACCCGGAGGCGGTAACAGAAGCCAGGCTTATAACAAACAATAAAACCGAAGCAACCGTCATCACCACCAATGTAGAAAGCCGTTGTTTTTTTGCAAAGAGCTTAACCTGCCATTGTTCTATGCCTCCAAAGGCGCCCCAAAAACCAAAGAAAGCTGCCACTAAAAGCATTATCCACATTTTCTGACTGATATAAAGGGGCGAACCGCCTGAAAAGCTAAACATACGTCCGGTAAAACTGATGGCATATTCCAGGGTTTCGGACCTGAAAAGCACCCATCCCACCAGGGTAATAACAAAAGTAAGGATTATGGATGGCAATTTGCCGATTTTGGCATAGAACTTCAGCAAAAACAGCCGGTCGGCGATTAGAAAGAGTCCGTGGTATGCGCCCCAGATAACAAAAGTCCAGGCAGCTCCATGCCAAAAACCAGAAATAAGAAATACAAACCACAAATTAAAGTACATGCGACGGGTGCTCACCCGGTTGCCTCCCAGGGGGATGTATAAATAATCGCGCATCCAGCGGCCTAAAGTCATGTGCCATCGCCTCCAAAACTCAGAGATGTTTTGTGAGATATAAGGATTGTTGAAGTTCTCGGGAAAGTCAAAACCAATCATGCGGCCCAGCCCTATGGCCATACCGGAATAACCGGCAAAGTCGTAATAGATTTGAAAAGCGTAAGCAATGATGCCCATCCAGGCGGTAGCGGTACTCATATTGGAAGGTTCCAACGAAAATACAGCGTCAGCATACTCACCCATAACGTTGGCAATCAGTACCTTTTTGCCCAACCCAAGCGCAAACCTGAAAAACCCGGTAAGCCGGTTATCTACAGTTTCATTGCTATGGCGGTCTTCAAGCTGATCGGCTATCTCATTAAAACGAACTATCGGGCCGGCAATCAATTGGGGAAACATAAGGATATAAAGCGCGAAATCGCTGATTCGTTTTAAAGGTACATGCACTCTACGGTATACATCCACCGCATAAGTCATCTTTTGGAAACTGAAAAACGAAATGCCTATAGGTAAAGCTACCCTGGTCCATTCGGCCGGCTTGCCTCCGAATACCATGAGTAATTCATTGAAATTTTCAACAAAAAAATTGGCATACTTAAAGTAAAGCAATAAGCCTATATTCAAGGCGATAGAGAAGGAAACCAGCCACTTTTTTTTGTTGCCGGTAGATTGATGCATTTCTTTTACCGCGAAAAAATCGATGATGATGGAAGCAACAACAATAAATATAAATGTAGGGGCTCCCCAGGCGTAAAAAAATACACTGGCAACCAACGCAACATAATTCTTAAGCTTTTTGCCGCTTAAATAATAAAGCAATAGAAAAACCGGCAGAAAGTAAAGGAGAAAAAGGCTGCTACTGAAAACCATTCAAACAAAATTGAAGAATCTATTTTGAGGAATTTTAGCGCACAAATGTAAGGAAGTAAATTAAGATTTGCTCTAAATATTTCACGCAATTAAAATTAAGCCCCTTTCAACCCCAACGGTATGCGATTCTGCTATGAAACAGACAAATAATTGAAACTTCTGTTTTAAGTCATCATTATAGTTATTTTTGACATATATTGCAAGTGTGGGTTTGTATTGGCTCAATTATACCCCATTTAAAGATTTTTGTGCATTTAATAAACACTATACTTTGATCCTAATTTTTATATTTTTGCATTTTTAAACAATAGCGATGTTAAATAGTAAGCTCCGGTTTTTCAGGCAATGGAAATTTTCAAATTATGCTATAGTCCTCACAGCGCTCATTCTTTTATTTCGAATATTTTATGTAGCTGAATACAAAAGTCCCAAGTATGTTTGGGGTGGCGATGTCATGCACTATTATGCCTATCTGCCTGCATTGTTGGTTTATCATGACCTTCGTTTAGATTTCGTAAAAGAGAATCCTTCCGCGTTTAAACATACGTTCTGGCCGGTTACTGCTCCCAACGGGAATCTTGTTATCATGACCACCATGGGTACCGCTATAATGTATGCACCCTTTGTAGTTCCCTGTCATTATTTTCTTAAACTTACCGGACAAGAGGCTATGGGTTTTTCATCCCCGTATAAATTAGCCTTAGTGCTTAGCTCGCTTTTTTACACCATTTTAGGATTTATTCTCATCAGGAAAATGCTTAAAGCATACTTTTCTGACGTAGCAGTTGGCTTAACTTTGCTGTGTACTATGTTTGCCACCAATTTTATATATTATGCCACACGCGAAGCATCATTTAGTCATGCGTACAGTTTCTTTCTCATTACCTGGTTGGCTTACAATACCTCAAATTATTACAAAAAACCGGGTATTGCCAAAGCTGTTCTGATTGGCATTTCCGCCGGTTTAATTGCTCTGGTGCGTCCTACTAATATGGTTGCGTTAATTCTTATCCCACTGTGGAACATTGGATCGGTAAATGATATTAAAAACCGTATATCAATGCTGGTTCACAGATGGAAAGAGGTTTTGGTTCTTTTTTTAGCGTTTTTATTG
>JAQVEI010000146.1 GCA_028697695.1 Lentimicrobiaceae bacterium | reverse complement strand
GCAGTCTGCAAAAACGAGGATATTGTCGGGAGCATAAGCGTTTTCTTTGAATATCATTAAAAATGCTCCCGAAACAACCTGAATGCCTGGCATGGTTCTGACTACCTGAAAAGCAGGTTTCAAAACATTGCCTGTAGAATTCACAGCTCCGGCAACTTCACCATCGGCATCACCGCTTTTAATAAGCAAAGTGGCCAGATAAAGCGGGTCTTTGGCCAGTAGTGAAGCCTCTTCCAGGGTCATACCTTTTGATTTGCGAATTTCGAAAAGCATTTGAGTATGCTTTTGATGATCTGGATTGTCATCCGGGTCAATAATTCTTGCCTGTAACAAATGTTCCAGGCCAAACTTTAAGCCCAGAGCCGTAATTTCTGCCTTGTTTCCTAACAGGATGAGTCGAGCCAGATTTTCTTTTAATATAAAATCCGCAGCTTTGAGTGTGCGCTCTTCCGTGCCTTCAGCCAAAACTATGCATTTGTTTAGCTTTTGAGCGTTTTCACGGATAGATTTAATGAGAGACATGAATGAAAGGAGATAATAACGTGGATAATAAATCTTTTGCAAAAGTAGGACTATTTTACCAAAGATTTTAATCGGATTGTTATGAAGTTTAATTAAACAATCAATAAGGATCGCTCAAAAGATGTGTTGTGGCTGCCGGCGGCGCAGTGTCGCAAAATATTGTTCTGCATTCAGAACAAAAAGGCTAATTTTGCCACCGATGATATCCGCGCAAACACCTCCCGATTCGCAAAGCAGTAGCTTGCAAATGCTTCAATTTGTAGAGCCGGTTTCATCCATGGATACCATCACCAATTATTTTTATTTTCTGGCCGACAGCCTGAATCCTTTTCCGGTGGATTCTACTTTTAAATTTGAACTCCGTGAAATTGTATTGCCCGATTCATCCCGGAAGGATACGGTGTCAATCCGGCCGTCATTATTGCATGAACCAAACGCTCCAGGAGTGGTTGTCCAGCCGGCAAGCCGGTATTCGCCCAACTATGATTTCATTGGCTTCTCGTTGATTATTATTCTTGTTCTGCTCGCCTGGAGCCGTCATTTTTACCAAAGGCGGCTTAAACAGATAGTCAGGGCATTTTATGCTCCTTATTTTGTGAACCAATTGATGAGGGATGGTAACCTGGTACGTGAACGAATTACGGCCGGACTGGGTATGATATATGTTATAGCTACTGCAACGCTGGCATTTGGATTAATCATCATTGAACCGCCGTTTAAATTGTTATACGGGGATGGGCTATGGTTTTACCTTATACTGGTTGCCGGCATCACTTTGTTCTGGCTACTGAAAGTTATTTTTATTGGTTTTACGGGTAAATTGTTCGGCACCAGTAATTTTGCATCTGAATTTATCATTACCATCGTAATTTTTAACCTGGTAGCCGGCCTGTTTTCGTTTGTACTGATTTTTGCCTGGATATACACTGGGGAAATGCTATTGTTGTATATAACTTTGGGGTTGTTCATCCTTATTTACAGCTACCGTTTTTTACGATTATTTATGGTTGGAATGAAAGTGCAATCGTTTTCGGTTGTGTATTTATTTTTGTATCTTTGCACCCTCGAAATTTTACCGGTTTTGATACTTGCAAAATTACTTAACTTGCTTGGTTAGCAGCATGTTACGGTATTTTGCAGGTTTTGCGAAAATTATTTTTTAATGTTAAATACAGGAATATTTTGAAAGTCAGGAACATACTTATTTCACAACCCCGACCTGCCGATATCGAGAAATCACCCTATGCTGATATTGTAAAAAAATATGGTATCAACATTGATTTTCACAAGTTTTTCCGTATCGAGGGCTTAAGCTCTATTGATTTCCGGAAGGAAAACAAAGTAAGGCTGAGCGAGCATAGTGCAGTAATTTTTACCAGCAAACATGGTGTGGACAATTTCTTCAGGCTCGCGGCTGAACTGCGGTTTGAGGTACCTGAAAGCATGAAATACTTCTGCTCTGCCGAGACTATAGCTTTATACCTTCAGAAATACATTCAGTACAGGAAGCGAAAAATATTTTTTAGCAACCAGGAACTTTCTGATTTGGTTGACTCTATTCGCAAGCACAAAAATGAGCAGTATCTGCTGCCCTGTAATGAAGACCATAACCCGGAGTTAAGTGAGTTACTCGATGCACAGAAAATAAAATACGATAAGGTAGTAATGTATCGTACTGTTTCCGAGGATATGTCTTTTCTTGATACGGAAAAATATGATATGATTGTCTTCTTTAGTCCTGCCGGAATAAAGTCGTTACTTAAGAACTTTAAGAATTTCAAGCAGAAAGACCAATTAATAGCCGTGTTCGGGCCCAGCACTGCCCAGGAGGCACGCAATGCCGGATTAAAATTGGCCATAGAAGCACCCAACGAAAAGGCACCCAGCATGGCCAAAGCTATCGATCATTTTTTGGCCGCCGGATTAAAGGGAAAATAAGACCTTAGCCATAACACCGGTTAGGCTTAATATTAACAACCATGCAAACCTTTGGTAAACATGAACGCCTGTGTGGTGAGCTGGCCATTGAACTGCTGTTTACAAAAGGCAACAGCATGTTTAAACATCCCTTGCGAATGGTCTGGCGTTTGTCAGACAACAACTCCGGTTATCGGGTACTCTTTAGTATTCCAAAACGTAACTTTCGCAGAGCTGTTGACCGAAACAGAATTCGGCGGCTGATGCGGGAGATATATCGCAGGCATAAACATTTGCTTACTGAGCTTAAGCCCGGCAAAGGTTGTGATCTCGCCTTTGTTTACGTTGCTAAAACAATGCCTGAATATAAAAATCTGGAACCCATAATAATTTTACTGCTTCAACGTTTAAATCAGGAATATGAGAAAACTCTTCACTAATCTGCTGGTTGGCATCATCCGGCTATATCAGTGGGCGATTTCACCCTATTTACCCCCTTCATGCCGCTATACACCAACATGTTCGCAGTATGGAGTGGAAGCCATTAAAAAACATGGGCCTGTTAAAGGGGGATGGTTAACGATAAAACGTGTTGCATCCTGTCACCCCTGGGGAGGCAGCGGGTATGACCCGGTCCCCTAAGTCCTCAACCGGGTTAACCTTAGTTAAAATGCAAGTTTTGTTGCAACTCAATTTGGATTAAAATATAAAACCACACATGAAAAAAATAACTACCCTGCTTTTTTGCCTTGCCTTAAGCCTTTCATTTAATGTAGGGTTAAAGGCACAGGTAAATTCTTCGGATTTCGAATTGTCGAAAAATCTGGACATTTTTGTCTCCATGTACAAGGAG
Organism: Lentimicrobiaceae bacterium; assembly: GCA_028697695.1. Taxonomy (GTDB): domain Bacteria; phylum Bacteroidota; class Bacteroidia; order Bacteroidales; family Lentimicrobiaceae; genus Lentimicrobium. The sequence goes on along the minus strand of JAQVEI010000146.1, from coordinate 3,083 downwards.
CTGAACAATAGCTATGTAGATGAGCTTAATCATGGAGAACTGATTACTTATGGCATAGAAGCCATACTCGACCGCCTTGACCCCTATACGGTATTTATCCCTGAAGCTGATATTGAAGATTACACCTTTATGACTACCGGTCAGTATGGTGGTATTGGTGCGCTTATTCATCAGCAGGGGGGGTATGTGGTAATTTCAGAGCCTTACGAGAATTCACCCGCCATGAAAGCAGGCCTCATTCAGGGCGACAGAATACTTATGGTGAATGATAAAGATGCAAAAGGTAAGTCGGTCAGCGATGTGAGTATGGTGCTTAAAGGCCAGCCAGGTACAAAAGTTAAGTTGTTGATAAAACGTGAAGGAGTTGCCAATCCGATGGAGAAGGAAGTTACCCGCGAGAATGTGGCTATTCCTAACGTAACACACTCCCTGATGCTGAACGAACACACCGGGTACATCAAACTTTCGGGTTTTACCCAGACTTCATCCAAGGAATTTAAGGAAGCGTTTCTGGCACTGCGCGAAAAAGGGAAACTAACTTCTTTAGTCATTGATTTGCGCGACAATGGGGGTGGATTAATGAATGAAGCGGTGAATATTGCCAACTTCTTCATTAAAAAAGGTGAGCTTATCGTGAGTACCAAAGGTAAATCGCCCGATCGCAATAAATCCTATAAAACCATTATGCAGCCCATGGATAATGAAATACCACTGGTGGTTCTGGTTAATGGATACAGCGCCTCTGCCTCCGAAATTGTCGCAGGGGCATTCCAGGATTTAGACCGGGCAGTTATTATTGGTAAACGTACCTTTGGTAAAGGGCTGGTGCAGAATATATTGCCTTTAAGTTATAAAACCCAAATGAAAGTTACCATTGCCAAGTATTATATTCCCAGTGGACGCTGCATTCAGGCTATTGATTATGGCCACAGAGATAGTTTGGCTTTCTCTGCAAAGATTCCCGACTCCCTTATTCATGAATTTAAAACCAAAGCCGGACGACCGGTATATGATGGTGGGGGTATAGAACCCGATATTGTTACCAGTGATGAGCCACTCAGTAATATTGCCATTAGTCTCATTAGCAGGTATCTTATCTTTGATTATGCAAACCATTTTAAGCGTGTGCACGATACCATTCCGCCTGCCCGGCAGTTTACCATTACCGATGACATATACAACGATTTTGTGAACTGGCTTGCCGACAAGGAATACGACTATGTTACCCGAAGCGAAAAATTATTGACTCAGCTAAAACAGGCTGCCGAAAATGAAAAATATTTTGAAGAGCTTAAGGATGATTTGGCTGACCTGGAAAGTAAGGTAAAGCACAATAAAAACAGCGATTTAATTAAATTTAAACCTGAGATTAGTTCACTGCTCCGCAGTGAGATTGTAGCAAGGTATTATGCTCAAAAAGGCAGAGTAGAAGCTATGGTAACTGAAGACGATGAAGTAAAAATGGCTATGAAATTGCTCGAAAACTCAGGTGAATATTCCGGAATACTTAGCAACACGACCATCAAACCCAAATCATAAGTCAAGATGTGGCATAAACAGGCTTCAGTGCATGGCAGTCCGCGCTTAAATCTTGGACTACCCTTGCTTTATGCTACCATTTTACTTGCCATTTCCATTCCATTATCGGAGTTTGGAATGAGTGTGGCACAATTTCTACTGCTTATTTTTTGGATTTTTGATGGAATGGCCTTGTCGGTTCAGGACGGAAATCAGTCAGGGTTTTTGCAAAAAATAGCGGACTTCATCAGGAGAACAAGTAGAAACCTTGCCGGCAAGTTTCATAGTTTTTTCAACAATCAGGCAGCTTTGGTGCTTGTTTCTTTTTACTTATTACATGTTATAGGCCTTGTTTATACATCCGATTTTACCTACGCTCTGAAAGACCTGAGAATTAAATTGCCATTACTGGCATTACCGGTTTTGTTCTCAACCAGCCCCGCATTAAACGAAAAGCATTTTAAATCGGTATTGGTGTTTTTTGTGATGGCGGTTTTTGCCGGAAGCATGGCAAGTATGTATGTTCTCTTTACCCGTCAGGTGAGCGATCCCAGAGAGCTTAGTATTTTCATTTCACATATACGGTTTGGACTCAATATTTGTTTTTCAATTTTTATTCTCATACATCTGTTGATGGTAAATCCATCCATGACCTTATGGAAAAAAGTCATGATTTATTCCGCCATCCTGTGGTTCCTTGCCTTTTTACTTATTCTTGAGTCGTTTACCGGAATTATTATTGCTCTCGTGCTGGGTTTGATGTTTTTAATCAGGGGCATCATAAAAATGAAGAATGTGTTTATACGGACACTCGTTTTTATTTCATTGATAGTTGGATTGGTTGCCGGAATTTATAGCCTTAAAATTGCACTGGATGCGTTCAATAACCCTGCTCCTGTAGATTTCAAAAATTTAGAAACACATACCCGTTTCGGCTCTCCATACCAGCACGATACCATTACTTATGGCATTGAAAATGGGAAATATGTCGGGCTATACCTGTGTGAAACCGAAATGCGGTACAGCTGGAATGAGAAAAGTAACTTTTCATACGATGGTCTCGATAAGAAAGGGCAGCAGCTTAAATATACGTTAATCCGTTTCCTCAACTCCAAAGGCTGCAGAAAGGATGCGGAAGCCGTGCAAAATCTAAGTCGGGAAGAGGTCGAAAATATTGAAAACGGGATTGCCAATGCCGCCTACTTAAAGACTTTTAACCTTAAACCCCGGCTGGAGCAAATGGCGATGGGATACCAAAATTACGTTAAGCATGGCGATCCAAATGCCTCATCCCTGATGCAGCGTGTTGAATATTGGAAAACATCGGTATGGATAATAAAACAACACTGGCTTGTGGGAGTAGGCACAGGAGATGTCAAAAAAACTTTTGATCGCGTTTATAATGGCCTGGATTCCCGATTGGAGCAACCCTTTCGAAACAGGGCGCACAACCAGTTCCTGGCCATTACCATTGCTTTTGGTTTATTGGGTTTTATCTGGTTTTTGTTTACACTCATATTTCCGGGTGTCAAACTGGGCAAATTTAACAACTACCTATATTTTGT
>JAQVEI010000145.1 GCA_028697695.1 Lentimicrobiaceae bacterium | reverse complement strand
AGCCCCCCTCCTGCAAAATGCCAGACTGCCATGAAAAAATAAAAATCTCCCGCTGATATCTCTGATATCCGCAGAAATGACGCAGAAAAATACCTCTCTGCATTTTACCCCGTATTTCCGCAGGATACATAAAACAAAGCATCTGACAGACAGCTAATAGCCAAAAGCAAGCAACCAACAAAAAATATCTTATATTTGACCATCAAAAAACAGAGGGAGGGGGGTTGGACGCAATGAGGTTAACAGCAAGGCGACCATAAGAAACCGATACTGAAAATGGCAGAGTAGATGATTTTTGGGTAATTATAAAGATGATAATGAAAAGGGGGAAAAGTATTTTACCGGCATTCAGGAAATAAAAGGGTACAACCCGGATAATTCTAAAAATGGATACTTGGAACTCACCTTAAAATAATGGAATCAGATATTATTATAGTATTATTAATCCTTGGTATAACAGTAATATTGCTGGTGCTCGATGTGGTTCGCATTGACATTGTTGCCATAGGATGCATGCTGGCGCTGGGTTGGACTGGCGTTTTGAATACCCGGGAGATGTTTTCAGGATTCTCGAGCAATGCCGTAATAGCCATGCTTAGCGTAATGATACTGGGGCGCGGGATTGCCCGTACGGGAATTATGGATGAATTTTCAAAGTTAGTTATCAAGAAAGCCGGCACCCGCAAACGAAACCTGGTAGGTTTACTTTCTGTATCAACAGGTTTGCTCTCGGGCTTGATTCAAAACATTGGCGCTGCTGCCCTCTTTCTGCCCGGAGTCATGCAGGTTTCTCGCCGCACCAGGATCCCCGCATCATCGCTTATCATGCCCATAGGGTTTGCAGCAATACTTGGTGGAACACTTACTATGGTTGGTTCCGGCCCCCTCATCCTGGTGAACGATCTGTTAAAAAACCAAGGATACGATGCTTACAACCTGTTTAGCGTCACTCCTGTTGGCATTGTACTTTTGTTTTCGGGTATCGGCTATTTTCTGCTGTTTGGTAGCAAAGTTTTGCCCCAAAAAGGAATTGGTAAAACCGATAAAACAGAACAGGAAAAATTAGTTGAGAAGCTTGATTTACCACATAACATTAAATTGCTTTCCATTAACAAAGGAAGCTCATTGGTTGGAAAAACACCGGAAAAAGCAGGTTTGTGGGATGTATACCATGTAAACCTGCTGGGAATAGGAAAAGGAAATGATGTGGTTTATGCACCCTGGCGTGAAACTAAGCTGAATGAAGGACAAACCCTGGCCGTTTTAGGCTCTGCTGAAAACATTGAGCATTTTTCCAAAGACTTTAATCTTGATGATGTCTCTGTTTCACGATACTTCTCCGACGATTTTAATCCCAATGTAAGCGGTTTTGCCGAGATAATTATTCCACCGGATTCTGATCTTTCCGGAAAATCTATAAGAGAATATTCTTTAAGAAAACGATACGCTGTTGAACCGGTAATCCTATTCAACAAAGGCGAAAGAGTGGATGGTGATTTTTCTGATTTGGAAATACGCCCCGGGGATAGTCTGGTTGTTTACGGCAGGTGGGATAAAATAAAGGATTTGAAAAAAAGCACTGATTTTGTGGTGCTTACCGGGTTTGATGTAGATAAAAAAGAGAAATCAAAAACATGGCCGGCCATAGCCTGTTTTGTTTTTGCCATTACCCTGGCAATGGTGGGCTTCCCCATTTCAATGGCTTTTCTGACAGGTGCTCTAGGTATTGTTTTAACCCGTGTATTGAATATCGGAGAAGCCTATGAGGCCATTGACTGGAAGGTGGTTTTTCTGCTTGCCGGATTAATTCCATTGGGTGTGGCCATGCAAAAGACAGGTACTGCAAGTTTCCTTGCCGAATCAATTATGAGCGTGGTTGTTGACTTGCACCCTGTTTTCTTTGTCCTTATGGTTGGGGTTTTGTCAACCGTTTTTTCACTCTTCATGTCAAATGTGGGTGCCATTGTGGTGCTGGCTCCACTCGTTATGGGCTTGGCCGGTATTGCTGGCATTGACCCCCGACCACTTGTACTCATGGCTGCCGTTTGCGCCGCAAACTCCTTTATCCTGCCCACCCACCAGGTGAATGCTTTCCTGATGTCATCAGGTGGGTATCGCAATGCCGATTATATAAAGGCAGGAAGTGGAATGACCATTCTTTTTCTAACCATTACAGTTTTAATTTTCTATTTCTTCATAGTTTAATAAAATAATAACAATTAAAAGGCAATACTATGCTAATAAAACATTTTTTCATCAACAAGATCGCCCACAGTTCGTACATTCTGGCCGGATCAAATATTTGTGCCGTAATAGACCCACAACGCGACATCGACATCTATATTAATGAGGCGCGTGCATTGGGAGTGAAAATCACTCATATCCTGCAGAGCCACCTGCATGCCGATTTTGTTTCAGGGCATATGGACCTTGCAGAGAAAACCGGCGCCAAAATCTACGTGGCCAAATCGGCCGGATGCACCTTTGATCATGTTGCTGTAAGCGAAGGAGATATCTTTGAGATAGAAGATATTCACATCAAGGTACTCGAAACACCAGGCCACACGCCCGAACACCTCTGTTATGTTGTAATAGACTCATCACGCGGGAATGACCCTGTATGTGCCTTTGTGGGCGACACCCTTTTTGTTGGCGATGTTGGTCGCCCCGACCTCTTCCCGGACATTGCCGAAGAGCTTGCCGGAAAATTATTCCACAGCCTGCACGAAAAGATCCTGAAACTACCCGACTTCTGCGAGGTGCTGCCTGCACACGGTGCCGGTTCTCTCTGCGGTCGGGCTATGGGTGCCAAATGGCGCTCCACCATTGGCTACGAAAGAAAATACAATGCCGCTCTGCAAATCAAAGATAAGGGTGAGTTCATCAGGTCCCTTACAGAAGGTATGCCCCCTGCACCTGACCACTTCAGCCGCTGCAGCGACATCAACCGCAAAGGCCCTCACCTTGTTTCGCAACTACCCGTAATGCAGGAGCTTAATGCCAAAGCCTTCAGGGAAATAATTGAAAAAGAAAATGTTGCTGTTGTTGACACTCGCAGCTACCTTGCCTTTGGCAGCCAGCATATTCCCGGAGCCTGGAGCCTGGACTTCAACGGAAACCTCCCCACGTTTGCCGGATGGGTCCTTCCTACTGACAAAGACTTACTGGTGGTCTCAGATAGTTTTAAAGAAGCTGAAATGTCAAATGAATGGCTGAGACGTGTTGGTCAGGACAGAATTGTGGGTTATCTTGACGGAGGCATGGCAGCATGGGTGACAAGTGGCTATAAAACCAATTATGTTACACAAATATCTTCTGAAGATCTACATGATATGGTTATAGGTTCAAAAAGAATCGTTTTGCTAGATGTAAGATCACCTCAGGAGTTCGAAGACGGCCATATAGAGGGGGCAATTAATATTCCTGTTGCCGATTTGCGTGAGAGACATTCAGAACTGAAGAAAAGTGATGACATTATCATGATTTGTAGCTCAGGAAATCGTAGTAGTCTGGGCGTAAGTATCCTGAGACCCTATGGATTTGAAAACCTTTTCAATGTTGCTGGAGGAATGACCGGATACAGTGCTGCAGGATACGCTAAACGCTGTACTGTTTGCCAAAACCCTCACGGATCAAGATTTTATTCAAAAGTTGAAGAAGTTAAACCCCATTTTAAAGACTAAATCATGGAGACTATTGCATCAGTTTTTACAGACACCAGCTGGTCACCGTATGCTGTTGGTGTCGGTATCGGGCTTCTGAGCTGGCTGAGTTTTCTGATATCCGGCAAACCTATAGCCACTTCTACTACATTTGCCGTAGCAGGTGGTATGATTGAAGAAATGATAACAGGAGAAAGAGCCAGGCAAAGGCCCTACTACAGGAAGATAAAGCTTAAAATTAACTGGCAGTGGATGCTGGTGGTGGGTGTTGTCATCGGTTCATTCCTCTCTGCAATTATTTCCGGAGATTTTAAGGTTGGGGTATGGGTGCCATCACTTTGGGCATCTTCCTTTGGTAACAGTGCTCTTTTACGGGTACTTTTGGCTGTGACCGGAGGTGTAATTCTGGGCTTTGGTGCCCGTTTTGCCGGTGGATGCACCAGTGGACACGGAATTAGCGGCACCCTGCAACTTGCAGTTTCAAGCTGGATCTCGGCCATCTTCTTCTTTGCAGGAGGAATTTTAACTGCCCATTTGATTTTTGTGGTTTTCACTTAAATTAAGTGATAATGAAAATGAAGAACATATTCCTTACGGTAATACTTTTGGGTATGATTAGCCAGGCTTGCGGACAGTTTAGCCTCGATGTATCAGGCGGATTTGCCGCTCAAAGTTATAACAAGGTTCAAATCCCAAACCCGGATGGAACTGCCTTTGATTTGTATAAGGATTTTAAAATTCAGGGACCTGCATTGTACTTTACCTTAAAACTTGGCTATAGCTTCCTCGGAAAAAATCATTTCTTCTTACTTTATGCACCCCTGAGTGTAAATTACGAAGGTGCGGCACCTTTTGATATCAGGTACCAAAACACAACTTTTCTTAAGGGGCAGAATATAGTGGCCTATTACAAGTTTAACAGTTATAGACTGACCTACAGAAGAGATATTTACAGCTCTGATAAATGGCTTGTTGGCATTGGCTTTACTGCTAAAATCCGGGATGCCGAAATTCGCTTAACCGAAGATAACAATACCGATAAAAAAGTTGATCTTGGCTTTGTGCCGTTATTGAATATATTTACTGAATACAGTTTCAAAAAATGGTCAGTATTTTTTGAAGGCGACGGTTTGGCTGGTGGGCCTGGAAGAGCATTCGATTTTTATCTGGGAAGTAAAATACCAATTAATGAACATCTGAAAGTAAAGGCAGCATACAGAATGGTTGAAGGTGGAGCTGATGTACGTTCTGTTTACAACTTTACCATGTTGCATTTTGCTAATTTGGGTTTGATTATAACACTTTAATAAAGAATAGTATGAATAAAAATATTGCTGAAACAAACATACAGGAAACCCCGGATAAAAGACCTTTGTTCTTTGGTCTGGGTTTCGGCATCCTGTTCGGTTTTTTGCTGCACAAAGGTGGAGCAACCAAATATGATGTGATTATAGGGCAACTACTGCTCACCGATTTTACGGTTTTGAAAATTATGCTCTCGGCAGTAGCAACAGGCATGGTTGGTATATATTTTATGAAATCGTTGGGCTTGATTAAACTTTCGCTTAAAAGCGGTTCGGTAGGCATGAACGTGGTAGGTGCCCTGATTTTTGGCGTAGGCTTTGCCTTACTGGGCTATTGCCCTGGGACCATTGCCGGGGCTATTGGCAATGGTTATCTCGATGCCATGACAGGCGGACTGGTTGGTATAATTTCAGGTACCTGGATTTTTGCAGTAATGTATCCAAAACTAAAGAATGGCATCCTCAAAAAGGGTGATTTTGGTGACATCACCATACCCCGCTTGTTGAAGGTAAACGACTGGTTAGTAGTGATTCCTGCCTTCGCCCTGATAATTCTGTTGCTGTTTTGGATTGAAAAAGCAGGTTTTTAATAACACATCTCATCAGAGAAATCTGTTTGAAAACTATTTTTGAATATCTGGAAATTGCTACCGGCATTAATGGTGTTGCAATAAATGTCCTGAGACTTGTATTAACTGTTTACAGATTATTGGTAGAACTGGAGTTTGCCAGGTTTAAACATAAAACGATATATCGTGAGCAGAATCGTGTGTTAATCTCCTGATTTTTTTTAACTTTTTTCAAGATTGGTCAGGACATTTTCCTTGTCATCCTGATTAAGTAAAGATAGCCTTTACTTTGGACTTGTCAATCTGAAGTTGAATATTTGCATTTTATAACATATTGGTATATAATACTTTAAAGTAACATAAAAACCTTTGGCTCTACACATTCATGTGCCTGTAAATCAATTGTATGCAGAGATCAATTTCTAAAATACAAGCGCACCAGCCACTCCGGAAACAAAGAATACCCCTGAACAGGTGCCTTTACATTAAGTCCGAAGAATCTCATACGGGTAATCACAAATACAGCGAATTTGGAAACAAGATTACAGTGTTTACAATATTCCAAAGTCTACCAGGCAAGTCAGAAATAAAAATACCACGTCAAAGGCAAAAAAAGATTTAAGCCTTAATAAATCCCACTCATAGGGTTGATTTTTTGAGTGCTCCATGTTTAACAACAGCCTGCCAGCCGAAGGATTCTTTTCACTCGCTGGCGCCCGGGTGTTCAGGGCTCCGAACTGTATACCAGGGTAATAAACCTCCTCTGCGCCTTTTCGTCTGCGTGAAACATCTCCTTTGTAAACTTCCACCTATTACCTTCCGTACCCCTCTTTCTCTTTGCGTCAT
>JAQVEI010000144.1 GCA_028697695.1 Lentimicrobiaceae bacterium | reverse complement strand
ATTTTTTCTGCATTAATCATGCTTGTGTTCTTCATAACAAATTTAGTTGAACCAGGGTTCTTTTAGTTTTTTCCCCAACAAAGTAAAGACAATAATCTTGATATCGAGCCCAAAAGACCATCGCTTGATATAAATATTGATCAGTCTTACCTTTTCGGGATATAAAACATGGTCATTGTAATGAATTGGATCGTCCTGCATTGCAAGCAACTCCTCTTCATTAGAAAATTTTAAGCTGGCGGTTCCGGTAAGTCCGGGTCTGACAGAGAGTAAAAGGCGATCTTCGCCCTGCAATTTATCCGCGTACCCGGGCACATCGGGTCGCGGACCCACAAAACTCATGTCTCCTTTTAATATATTCCACAATTCGGGCAATTCATCCAGCTTATACTTTCGCAAGGTTTGACCCAGGGGGGTGATTCTTGATTCACCCTTTACTGAAATAGAACTGCCTCCATGATTTACTTTCATGGTACGGAATTTCACCATTTTAAATAGTTTGGCATTTTTTCCTACCCTTTGTTGCGTAAAGAAAACAGGCCCAGGCATCTTGATCTTTATCAGTATAGCAATCACTACATATACAGGCAACAGCAGCAACATGCCAAAAAATGACGCAACAATATCAAAGAGTCTTTTAATCATAAAGAACCAGTAACATTATAGATTAAATTGTTCTAAAAGCTGAAAATTTAAAATCTTCAGGTATTCACTGAGCGTATATTGAATATCTTCTTTTTTTTTCCACCATCCACGCGGGTTATATGAAGTATAACGGCTTGGATAAACCATAACATTAAAGTCGCGGGTTTTGTTTTTCAGCGCCTTCTTAAATATCATGGAGGCCCTTCGGGTATGTGGAGATGAACTTATCACAATTAGTGTATCCAGTTCCGGGTTATTCATCAAAAAATTCCTTATCAGCCGTGCTTCGTCTTGTGTACTTCGGGCCGGGCCCGGTATTTTAATGATCACCTCATTTGAGATGCCCAGTTTAATTAAAGCTTCAACAAACCGGTCGGAGTTGGTTTGCAGGTGAATTCCTTTTTTTCTTAAGGCTTCCATACCTTGCATGCTCTCTTCCACGAGTAAAACTTTGGGAGCCCACTGCTGAATGAATAAATCGGCGGTTTGTAGTGCACGATCGGCAGTTGAGCCCATAAGTACTACCAGTGCATCCGCTTTGATAAGTTGATCTTTTTTAACCAGATAATTTCCAGCATTCGCAAAAAGCCAAATCAGAAAAAAAACTGCAGCCGCAATACTTATCACCGGAATAACCCGGTTTAATTTTAACTTCAGGCACCAAACATGCATCTTTTAAGAGGGGTAAATTTTTCTGAGCAGTACCATGGTTTTATCGACTACATATCCATAATTATGAATGGATTCGTTGATTTCAGCTACATTCAATCCACTGCTGACTGCTTCGATATGACTCACTTTTTGTGCCAAAAGATACTCAACCACTGCCGTTTCGAGCATAACACTAAAGGCATGCTGGTCGTACGAATTCGATACGTAACTGTAAAAATACAACACGTGTTGCTTACTTTTATACTTTCCGGTCCTAAAGGCGACCAATTCGCCGGTATGATGATTGATGAGGCCAAGTACAAATTCGGCAGGAAACCGCCTGAATGAGCGCCGTATGTATAGCTCCAGCCGCTTTTTCGCCATCGCTTCCGGTATGTACGGATCAATGCTGAACCGATCATCGCATTCGTGGGCATACATCATCGCAACAGCCTGGTTCAAATATTCATCTCCGGCAATAAGTTCAATGCGGTAAGGGAAGTACGACCTGGAAGAAGCCGTGAGTTTACTGGTACGAAGGTGTTTGAATAATCTGAATTCGACAAATCTGAATCCCAGATCTTCGTAATCACCAATGTTTTTCAATTCGTCGGAGTTTATTAACACCTGTGTATATCCCGGCTGTTGTTCGCGAATAAAATCCGGTTCATACTGAGCGAATGCAGCTGGTGGGGTGTTGGCTTCTATCGAAAATACCGGATAACCCAGCAGTTTGGATTCAACTTCAAGTTTGTTGAGCACTATTGGCGGTATGTTGATATTGTTCATGTTTGATTATTGAGGTACGGCAATTACCTTCTCTTTAAATCTGTAAAACACTACAGTGTCGTCACCCACATTTTTGTCGAGCACCATGCCCGCTGCAATTTTATTGCGATTTCCAACTTTTATCGTGGGTATGGTTGCACTGTTGATGCCAAATAGATTTTCATCTCCGATGCTTGTAAATCCGGAAAAGCACACATTCGGGCTAATAAAATTATACTTTCCCAGATGTGTATCGTGTCCCAGGCTACAGCGCGAGTTGATAAGGGTAAAATCGCCTATTTTAACATTGGGGCCGATATTGGCCATTGGGCCTATTACCACTCCCTCACCAACAGTTGCCGATGGCGACAGATAAGCTGCCGGGTGTATGAGTCTGGCAAAAATGGCGCCCTGTGCCTGATATTGTTCTACAAATCGTTTTCGATAAAGCAGGTTGGCAATTCCCATTATATACTGACAATCCTTTCTTACCGCATGATCGCGCACTCCACCCAGCAAAGGAGCAGAGAGCGAATAACTGGCATAGTTCGCGGGATTATCGTCAAGGAAACCAATCACTTTTAGTTTTACATCCGCATTCAGATGATTGGCATAGCTAATGTATTCATCCAGTTCGGCTCCATGTCCACCCGAACCAACAATAATAACTTCAGTCATAGAAAAAATAATAAAAAATTCTCATTGAGTATTATCTGGCGGTATAACCGCCATCAACCACCAGATTAGTGCCTGTAATCCAGCCTGCTGCATCAGAAAGCAAAAAGATACAGGCATTGGCCACATCTTCCGGCTTGCCCAACCCTAATGGATGAAGGCTTTTAACCCGGTTGAGTGACTCTTCATCCTGGCTGTAAATTGCATTTTGCGACATAGGTGTAAGAACTACCCCCGGTGACACCGCATTCACCCGTATGTTGCGTGGGGCAAGTTCCAATGCCAGGGATCTTACACCAGATATCAGGGCGCCCTTTGTAAGACTGTATATGGTTTTGCCCATTTCGCCTGCCATGCCCATAACAGAGGCGAGAAAAACAATGCTTGCCCCGCTTTGCTTATCCGAATGCCTGGTAAAAAATCGGGTTAGCTGAATGGTTGTGTGAACATTGGTTTTAAAGAAATGGTCCATTTTTTCGGCAGACAGCAATTTCAGCGGCAGTGTTGTAGATATGCCCGCGGCATTTACCAAACCATGAAATGGCCCCATTTTATGGGCTGCCTCCTCCACCATTGCTGAAACTTCTTCAAATTGCACAAGATCAAGTGCATACATCAGATGGATTTCAGGATTATCCATGGCCGATAATGTTTCCTCAAGCCGACTGGCATCCCGGCCCAGCAGTATAACCCTGGCTCCGGCTTTACTGCATGAGATAGCAGTCTGCCGACCGATACCGGAGGAGGCACCGGTAACCATAATTACTTTTTGATGAAGCAAAAAAGGATGATCCATGTTATATTTCAATGAGAGGCAGTACTTCCGGGCTATGCACGGGAATAACGGCAGAGCCCAATGACAGGCCAACGCCAAAACCAGAGATAAGCAGGTTTTTGGTTTGATTCAACTTATCACTTAGCTCAGAAACCATGGTAAGGGGAATGGATACAGAACTGGTATTCCCAAAACGATGCAGACAATAGGGAACTTTTTCAGGTTCCAGTTTGAGTTTTCGTATAAGATGGTCGTTCATAAACCGGTTGGCCTGATGAAAAACGAAATAATCTATCTTTTCCCGTTCAGTTTCAGCCAGAGCAAGAGTGTCCTTAATTGATCGCGGAACCTGGGTAATAACAAATTCAAATACACCGGCTCCATCCATATAACCTTGCTCATCGCTATGAAACCCACCATCAGGCTGTTGTTTTTCGATAAAGGAGTCTTGCGTACTGGGGTTGCGGTATCCACCGGATTTTGCCATGATGTAATTTCCTTTTTCACCATCCGAATCCAGTTTAAACACACTTGAGCCGAGGGAAGAATTTTTGGAAATAATAAATGCTGTTGCTGCATCACCAAAGAGGAAGCCGGTCTGCCGGTCTTTAAAGGAATATACCTTTGAACGGGTTTCTGCATTTATCAGCATTACATTACGTATGCCTTCCTGCGAAGCCAGGCTATAGGCCAGGTTGAGCCCATACACAAATCCGGAGCATCCAAGGTTTACGTCGAACGCAGCACACGATTTAGGCAAATTGAGGCGCGCCTGCATTAAAATGCCAGTGGCAGGCATGCGGTAATCGGGTGTCTGGCTTACAAAAATAAGAGCATCGGTATGTTCTTTTTCAAACTTTCCGGAAGAAAACAATTGAGTGGCTGCCGCGTAAGCCAGATCAGAAGCACAGGTTTCGGGCCGGGCAATGCGTCTTTCAAAAATCCCGGTTTTATCCACGATTGCTTTGGCATCCTCCAAACTAAAATTGGGATTATCCGTATAGTTATTGTATACCTCCTTGGGCACAGCACCCGCCATGCCTGAAATCCCAATACCCCGATATTTAAAAACAGCCATTTTGTAAAATTTAGGAGTTGTTTTTTATAAAATCGATAATATCCTGTACTGTATTCATCTTACCAAAATCATCGCGCGGTATTACAATACCATACTCCTCATCAACAAATGATATAAGCGATAAATAAGCCAGAGAATCCCAGTTTTCATAATCGCGAAATTTATCTGCCGGCTTTACCGGAGTTTCCATTTCGAGGAGTTCTGTGAGTTGATCTAAAAATTTTGAGTCCATAATAAATAATTTAATGGTGAAGATAAAAAAATTAATTTACAATTCAACCGCAAGCGTGTAAAAACTCAGGCAGTTTTTCTATCTTTTATTGACCGGTTCCAAAAAACAAAAGTCATTTTAATAGGAAAAACTTGAGACCATCATGATTGGCTTATTTCAATCTGAGCTTACTTTATATAACCATCGGCATTTATTCCTGTTCATTCCCTTCGAATGCTTTTACAGTAACTTCGCCTTCCTGATTTACGCCTTCCCTTAAAATCACCTTTTTAACGGTTAAGAAGATAATTTTAACGTCGAAAAAAAAGCTTATATGATCCACATAATAGACATCGTATTCAAACTTTTCTTCCCAGCTAAGATTATTGCGGCCATTCACCTGTGCCCATCCGGTAATACCCGGAGATACAAGGTGACGGCGGGCCTGAGTCTCGTTATAATATGGCAGGTATTTAACCAGCAATGGCCTTGGCCCCACTATACTCATATCGCCATTTAAAATATTCAGCAGTTGAGGTAATTCGTCAAGAGAAGTCGATCTGATAAACCTGCCAATTTTAGTTATACGCTGCTCGTCAGGCAATAGATTTCCTTTTTTATCAGTTTTGTCGTCTAGCGTTTTAAACTTTATTAATTTAAAGATTTTAGTATTTTTCCCTGGTCTCTCCTGCCTGAAAAAAGGACTTCCGCCAAATTTGATGCCCAGCAGAATAGTAAGAACTATAAACAGTGGCGAAAAAACAATGAGGGCGCTAAGAGCTAAGAATATATCCAAATATCTTTTTGCAAACCGGTAGTAAAAAGAGTTCATCAGTCAGATTGAATTTTCTATTCTATGATTCTGATCACCATGAAAGCTTCGGCATGGTGACAACTTACAGTTGATCCCCTGTATTTTGATAATGCCTCCAGCGCATCCAGTGAACGGGAACTGGGGTATTCCCTAAGTTGGCTTTTGAAACACTGCATCGCTTCTATCTTTTTTGCAAAAAATGGAGTGACGTCCACGAAGAAATTTGGAATAAACACGTCGTTGCTGAATGGATGTGCCCATTCGGTTTCCGAAAGTGTTTCGAAGCAATAGATCTCCTTTACGGGGCAACTATTGATGGGGCGCGCAGCGACCATAGCTGCTTTAAACACTACACTGTGATCGTTATGTATATCCCCCTTGTGCGGCAAAAACAAGGTGTGAATTTGCCATTCGTGAAGAATTTTTTCAATGGCCCGTGCAACTTCTGACATGGAAACCAAATCAAATTCAGGTGCCGGGAAATCTAAAAATCTGGTTTTGGTAACACCTAATATTTTATGTGCATCAATGGCCTCTTTTCTAACATTTGCTACCCTTTCGTCACTATAAAGGTGCGGAACCCCACGAGACATAATTAAAGCGTAAACATTTTTGCCCATACTGGCATACCTGGCAATAATACCGCCGCAACCTAAAACTTCATCATCCGGATGAGGAGCAATGATGAGAATATTATCCCCTAAAGTCATAACTATTGTCTTAAAAATTTAATAATCTTTGTACGTAACGACATTTCAGCAAAAGT
>JAQVEI010000143.1 GCA_028697695.1 Lentimicrobiaceae bacterium | reverse complement strand
CGTTTGGATGTTGTCAACCAACATGTTGCCGGTAGATCTCCCATAAAAACCTTGATACCACACACCTTACGGGGATTGATTTTAAGTAACTCTTCCAGGTTATCGTTGGAAGCACCCATGTAAAACGAATAATTGGCCAGGGATTTTTGAGCCGCCAGTTCATACTTTTTTTCAAGCAATTCCACGGTAGTAGCATTAGGAACCGTATTGGGCATTTCCATGTAGGAGGTTATTCCCCCGGCAACTGCTGCACGGCTTTCCGTGTAGATATCGCCTTTGTGGGTAAGGCCGGGCTCGCGAAAATGAACCTGATCGTCTATAATACCCGGGAGTAGCCACTTGCCTCTGCCATCAATGTGTATGGCATTTACTTCACCCGACAAATCAAAAGGAAGCTCTCCTTCCTCAATCCGCATGATGATGCCCTCGTCAATAAGAACATTGGCTGTGTAGGAGCGCCCTTCATTGATGAGGGTGGCTCCTGTAATCAGATATCTTTTAAACATAATAGCGAGTTTATGCGGTGAAAACAGTGGACACAATAAGCCTTAATTTCTCCTGCTGCTTTAATATATGTATACAAAGCAATTCTTCAGCAATTCGCAGGCGAGCAACGGGCAATCATTGATGCTATAAAACAGTAAGCCGGATGCTGGCGTATTAAAAGCTGTTATACTTTCTATTTTAAACAGCAGCCTTGCTGCCTTAGGCGTTACGAAGCTATGGTAAGCGGACGAATACGTTTGAACCTCAGTTGGATAACACCTAAAATGGCTTCACGAAATATACCCCTACTCATTTTAGAAGTACCCTCAGTACGGTCGGTAAATATTATCGGTACTTCAATAATTTTAAATCCAAGTTTCCAGGCGGTATATTTCATTTCAATCTGAAATGCATAACCGGTAAATTTTATCTTACTAAAATCAATAGTTTGGAGCAATTTCCGTCGGTAACATTTAAAGCCGGCAGTTGTGTCCATAACCTTAAGTCCGGTAATCACCCTAACGTAATAAGATGCAAAGTACGACATAAGCACCCGGCCCATTGGCCAATTTACTACATTCACTCCTTTGATATACCTGGAACCTATGGCAAGGTCGCCACCCTGGTTTGCACAGGCATCGTAAAGTTTGAGCAGATCATCGGGATTGTGAGAGAAATCGGCATCCATTTCAAATACATACTCATAGTTTCTTTGCAATGCCCATTTAAAACCATGAATATAGGCAGTGCCCAATCCCAGCTTCCCTTTACGCTCCTCCATAAAGAGGCGATCGGGAAATTCTTTCATTAGCTTTCGAACAATATTTGCCGTGCCATCGGGTGAATTGTCTTCAATGATAAGCATGTCGAATGCTTTGTCCAACGAAAATACCTTGCGGATAATTTTCTCGATATTTTCCTTCTCGTTGTATGTAGGGGTGATTACCAGGCTGTCGCTCACTTTTTCTTAATTTAATGGGATAAAATTAAATCATTTTTGGGATAAAACAAATCGGGTTTTACTTTTCCCTGATCAGGATAAGATAAACCGGCAGGTGATCGCTGTAACCGCCTGCATAGGCTCCTCCGGCGTAGGTGCGAAATGGGTATCCCGCATAAGGTCCGTCTTTTTGAATCAGGAATTTCTCGTTATAAACCCTGGCCTTATAAAACCGCCACCCTTTTTCAGCATTCACCACGGGCGTAGAAATAATTATCTGGTCAAAGAGATTCCAGGAATCGCGGTAAGCAAGAGAGCCAATTCCATCCCTGAAAAGTTGCCACATCGGGTTGAACAGATCACCTTTGCCACATTGGTCGGCATGAGCTTTGGCACCCAACACTTTGAATACACTTCTGTCGGTGGGGTCATCATTCAGGTCGCCCATGATAAATATTTTGGCGTTTTTATGTTCCCTGTTCAGTGAATCGCTCAATTGCCGGCTTAAGAGGGCTGCTGCTTCGCGGTATTCGGGTCCGGCCCGGCGCGAAGGCCAGTGATTTACAATTACACTAATGCGGTCGCCAAAGAGTTTTCCGGTAACCACCAATTGGTCGCGGGAATAAAAGTCGGTGCGCCCGGGCATATATAAGCGGTTGCTGGTAGAATGAATCACCTTAAAAGCATCTTTCTTGTAGAGCAAAGCCACGTCAATGCCCCGGCGATCCGGAGAATCATAATGAACAATGTCGTATCCCAGCTTATCCAGGGGCGGGGTTTGAATCAAATCTTCCAAAACGCCCCGGTTTTCGATCTCCGATATCCCGATCACAGCAGGCCCACCGGGCACCACATCCTCTCCAATGCGCGAAATAACTTCCGCTATGTTGCGGAGCTTGGCATGGTAACGTTCTGCTGTCCACCGGTTGCCACCCTGGGGAAGAAATTCAGCATCATTTACCCCGGCATCGTCTATAGTGTCAAAAAGATTTTCAACATTATAAAAGGCAATGGTGGTAGCCAGATATTTCTTCTCCTGCGCATAGCCGGAATTGTGAGCAGAAAATATAAACAGTAACAGTACTATGCAGGTGTAATAACCTCTATTGATTTTTGAAAACATGGTAGCCGTTTGTTGAATGAGTGTTTATTAAATTGTAAGAAGCGCTTATTTTCGGGGCAAAGATATTTAATATCCACCATTATTCCATATTTTCACTAAAAATGAAAAATATCTTGCCTATTATGAGGTAATTTCAGGTTAATTAACAGAAATTCCGTTAATTTGCACAAAATTTTCTATAAACAGTTTAAGTAAAGTTTTTAACTGTTGTGTTCTAATTTTATATATAATGTATAAAAAATTTTTTACTCTTGCATTGCTTCTGAGCATGATAACAGGCGTTTTTGCCCAAACAGCGTCCATTACCGGCAAAGTTGTTGACGCCGACACCGATCGAGCATTACCTTCGGTTACTGTTAAAGTAGGTACGCAGCAAACCCTAACGGATGAAACGGGAAAATACCTGATTTCCGGATTGACCCCGGGTGAAATCGTAGTTGAATTTTCAGTAACGGGGTTTAGTAACCATGTCAGGCAGTTCACCATTGCTGAAGGAGAAAATGTTCTTGATGTCATTGCCATGGATCCGGATTTCAATACTGAAATTCAGATGAGCGGCTTGTCTGAAATTAGCATCTCATCGGATGGAGATGATGATAGCAAAGGACAGTACATATCGGGACTACTTAGTTCAAGCAATGATGTGTTCGTTTCGGTAGCTTCCTATACTTTTGGAGGTGCTTATTTTAGAATGCGGGGTTACGACAACGACCTGAACAGCACCTATTTGGGCGGGAGCCCCATCAGTGATGTGGAAACGGGCCGTACCACTTGGGCGTTGTGGGGCGGACTTAATGATGCTACCCGCACCAAAGTCTCTGTGAGTGGTCTTGCGCCGGCCGACTTTACCTTCGGTAACCTTGGGAGCGCCACCAATATCATTACCCGTGCCTCACAGCACCGCATTCAGACCAAACTCACCTACAGCAGCTCCAATCGCTCATACACCAATCGTCTCATGCTTACTCACTCCACCGGTATGATGCACAACAACTGGGCGGTTACCCTAAGTGCTTCGAGACGTTGGGGCAATGGAGGATATGTGGAAGGGACCTATTATGATGCGTATGCATGGTTTTTGGGCATAGAACGTAAACTCAACGGCAACCACAGCATCGGACTTACCGTTTTTGATGCTCCCGTAAGACGCGGCCAACAGGGTGGATCTACCCAGGAAGCATACGATCTTACAGGCACCAATTATTATAATCCCAATTGGGGTTATCAGGATGGAAAGGTGCGTAATGCGCGCGAACGCATCATGAATCAGCCGGTGGTTATGTTTAACCATTACTGGGATATATCTTCCACAACGAAAATAAATACGGTAGTTTCATACTTGTTTGGTGAAACCGGAACTACCGCGCTCAACTGGTACAACGCTGCCGATCCCCGACCGGACTATTATCGCTACCTGCCCAGTTACTTCCCCTCCTCAGGCACCAACCCCAATGGGCAATATTACGATCCTGAGGTAGCGGCTGCCCTCACAGACAAATGGAAAAACGATGTTAATACCCGGCAGGTGAACTGGGACAGGCTTTATCAAATCAATTATCTGGCAAACCTGGATGGCAAACAGGGACGGTATATGATTGAGCACCGGCACAATGACCAAAACCAACTGAATCTCAGCTCCTATATCAACCACGAGGTGAATGACCGTGTAAAAATTAACGGTGGCATTGAACTTACATCCAACATTGGAAACTATTACAAGACCGTTGAGGATCTGTTGGGCGCAGATTACTGGGTTGATATTGACCAGTTCGCAGAACGCGACTTCCCGGGCAATGATACTACGATTCAAAATGACCTGAATGATCCAAACCGAGTATTGGGTGTTGGTGATAAATTTGGTTACGAATACGATCTTCATCAACAAAACGCAAACATCTGGGCGGTAGCCAACTTTAGCACGCTTAAGTTGGATTATTATTTTGGGGGGCAGTTTTCCTATACTTCCTTTTGGCGCGAAGGCTTTATGCGCAACGGCCGGTATCCCGATAATTCATACGGAGAAGGAGAAAAACACAATTTTGCTGACTATGGCCTGAAAGCTGGTGCTACCTATAAAATCACCGGCCGCCATTTTGTAGAAGCCAATGCCGTGCTCATGAGCCGGGCACCATCAATGCGCAATTCCTACCTTTCGGCCAGGGTGCGTGATGCGGTTGTCCCGGATATCCAAAGCGAACAAATTGCAGGCGGTGAGTTGAGTTACCATTTGCGTACGCCCGCTGTTAAAGGACGAATTACCCTTTATTATACCCTGTTCAAACACCAGAGCGAGGTGAACAGCTATTACCACGACTCATTGCGCACTTTTGTAAATCAATCAATATATAATATAAGCAAGGTGCACCAGGGATTGGAAGTAGGGGCTGAAATAAAGCTAACTTCTGTGTTCTCGGTCATTGCTGCGGCCAATGTAGGCAACTACCGCTACACCAACCGTCCATCTGCTGTAATAACAGTAGAGAATCGGAGTCGTCCCGACATTGAAGGTACTATTTACAACAAGTACTTCTATGTTTCCGGCACACCTCAACTGGCTGCATCGGCAGGACTAAAATATGCAGGACCCGGCTTCCTCTTTATGGATGTGAATGTCAACTATTTCGACAATATTTATCTTGACTTCAATCCGGAACGACGCACACCACGGGCAATTTCAAATATTGGACCAGGCGATCCCCTCATCGGAGAAATTACACGTCAGGAAAAATTACCCAGTGCAGTTACCGTGGATGCCTCTATCGGAAAATCATTCCGCCTGATGCGGAAATATTACCTGAATCTAAACCTTTCTGTGAGCAATATCCTTGACAATCAGCAGTTGATTACAGGAGGCTATGAACAAAACCGTTTCGATTTTGCAGACAAAAACATTGATAAATTTCCACCCAAATATTACTACTATTACGGCAGAACCTATTTTCTGAATATAGGTTTCCGGTTTTAACTCTTTTTAAACATGGTCAAAACACAAATAATAATGAAAAAACAATGGCAGCTTATCGCGACACTTATTTTCGCGGTGATAACAGTATCTTTTAATGCATGTGTGGATGGTGATTTTGATGAGCCACCCATCAATATACCCAGGGTTGATTTTGAACGCAATTCTACCATTGCAGACCTGAAGGCTTCCTATACGGGATTTCGTCAAATAACCGAAGATATCATTATCCGGGGTAAAGTGATTGCCAACGATGAGAGTGGTAACCTTTACAAAAAGATGGAAATACAGGATGAGACGGGAGGCATTGAATTATCGCTGGATAAAACTTCACTCTACACCGAATACAAGGTTGGTCAAACCGTGTATGTAAAATGTAAAGACATGTATATTGGCGATTACAATGGGCTGATACAATTGGGCTACCTGTTTAACGGAAGCATTGGCCGTTTGCCCGAAGTGTTTATTCCCAATCACCTGTTCCGTGATAGCCTGCCTGGTGCTGCACCTGCACCTGCCGTCATTACCATGAATGAACTTACGAAGGATAAGGTAAGTACTTTGGTAAAGTTTGAGAATGTCCATTTCAGTGAGCCCGGGGCGGTTTGGGCTCCGCAAACGTCAGATGCGAGCAACCGTACCATGCTCAACGAAAATGGGCGTTCGCTGATTGTTCGCACCAGTAAGTATGCCAATTTTTCCAGCGAACCGGTTCCCGGCGGTACAGGTAACGTAACCGGAGTACTCACTATTTTTGGTACAACCTGGCAACTGATTATTCGCGACACAACCGATTTAAGTGGTTTCAGTGGTGGCGTAACACCTCCTCCGGGTGGAGGGGGAACCGGAACACAGACCGATCCGTATGATGTAACCAAAGCCATTAGCCTGCAGGGACAAAATGTAACTGGTTGGGTTCGCGGATATATCGTGGGTTCGGTGAAAAGTGGAGTAACTTCCATAACC
>JAQVEI010000142.1 GCA_028697695.1 Lentimicrobiaceae bacterium | reverse complement strand
CCATTTTCCGCCGTCAGCGCGAAATTGGCACCTACATTGCCATGGGGATGACCCGCTGGCAGGTGGCTTTGCTCTTTACCATGGAGGGAAGCATGTATAGCCTGTTTGCCACTGTGTTGGGCGCGTTTTATGGCATTCCGCTGCTGTGGTTTATGGCTCGCGAGGGCATAGGCATTCCGGCAGCGTCACAGGGAATGGGTGTGATTATTGCCGACCGCATCTATCCGGTTTATGGCTTAAGCCTTGTATTGGGTACCGTGGTGCTGGTGGTGGTGGCAGCCACCCTGGTAAGCTTTTTACCGGCGCGTAAAATTGCAAAAATGGATCCGGTTGCAGCCCTGAAAGGAAAACTGCAATGATGAGCTTTTCACGGATGCAAATCCTCAAACTGTTAATATGAATGATTACGCTGTATTCAAAATTTTTTAAAATAAACTATCATGAAACCGGCATTCAGTCTGGCATGTAAAAACGGTTTAAAAGCAAATCAGTGCATGCGGCATGATGTAAACATGGAATTGGCCATTTTTTTGGGGAATGGATGAAACAGTATTGTAAGTATGCATCCCGTTAAAGGTTTAAAAGGAAAATATTATGATAAAATTCTTGCTTCGCGGCATCCTCAGGGATAAAAACCGCAGTTTATTGCCCATCATCATCATCACTATGGGGGTAACCCTCACCATACTGCTCAGCGGGTTTATCAGAGGAGTAATGGGCGACATCATTGATCAGAACGCCCGTTTTGATACAGGCCATGTAAAGGTGATGAGCCGTGCGTATGCCGAAGACAAGGAGCAATTGCCCAATGATCTGGCTTTGTTGGGTGTGGATGAGCTTCTGGACACCCTGCGAACAGATTTTCCCGATGTTCACTGGGTCAAACGCATCCGTTTCGGGGGTTTACTGGATGTGCCTGACTCCACGGGCGAAACCCGCGGACAGGGGCCGGCTTCAGGTATGGCCATTGAGATCTTCAATAAAAGCAGCGGAGAAATTGAACGCCTCAACATCGAATCATCGCTCAAAAGAGGCCGCGTACCCCAAAAAACCGGCGAAGCACTTATTGGCAATGATTTTGCCGACAAACTTAACCTGGGCGTTGGCGACAAAGTGACCTATGTTGGAGCAACCATGAATGGCAGCATGACCTTTATGACCTTCACCATAAGTGGAATGGTGAAGTTTGGCTCATCTTTTATGGATAAAGGAGCCATTATCATCGACCTGAGCGATGCCCAAACCATGCTCGACATGCCGGATGGTGCAGGCGAACTGACCGGTTTTTTTGATGAAGGTGTTTATTTGGATGAAAAAGCCCACCAAATCAGCCAGGCTTTTAATGAACGTTATGCACCAACCACCGACGAATTTGCCCCGGTGATGCTGCCGCTTCGCGATCAAAATAACCTGGCCGGCTACCTGGACTATGTGGATAGTTTTTCCGCACTTTTCGTGATTATATTTGTATTTGCCATGTCGTTGGTACTTTGGAACACCGGTTTGCTGGGCGGATTGCGCCGCTATCAGGAGTATGGCATACGCCTGGCCCTGGGCGAATCCAAAGGTCACATATACCGCTCAATGGTACTTGAAGCTGTACTTATCGGGATAATTGGCTCGGTAATTGGCACTGCCATTGGACTGGCGATTACGTATTACATGCAGGTGCATGGCATAGACATTGGCGATAAAATGACCGACACAAGTATGATGATGCCTACCATAATGCGGGCAAGGGTCACACCCGGTCTGTTCTATGTGGGTTTTATTCCTGGCCTCTTTGCCATGGTGCTGGGCAATATGCTCTCAGGCATTGGGATTTATAAACGTGAAACAGCCACCCTGTTTAAGGAGTTGGAGGTTTGAACCTACAAACGAATGTGGCAATATCATGCGGTAGCTTTTTTGTCTATAGCCATGCGCTTGCGCGGAAATTACCCGGGTGTGTAAATGCTTATATTTGTGAACTTCAAAAAAAGCAACACCGCCTTTAAACGGTATTTTCAACACTAAAAACTAAATACATGACATTTAACATACAGGATATACCTCTACAGAGCGGCAGGATAGCCATAGTAACCGGCGCCAACGACGGCCTCGGCTTTCAAACCGCATTGGCGATGAGCAAAAAAGGCATTAAAGTGGTGATGGCCTGTCGCAATTTGGAAAAAGGCGACAAAGCCCGCAGGGAAATCATCCGGCAACAGCCTGAAACCAAACCTGAACTGATGCATCTCGATTTGAGTAAACTCAGTTCGGTGCATGCTTTTGCCGACGAATACATGCAAAAGCATGACAGGCTCGATTTACTTATCAACAATGCTGGCATTATGATTCCGCCTTACACACTCACCGCTAATGGTTTTGAGAACCAGTTGGGCGTGAACTATCTGGCACATTTTCTGTTGACCGGATTGCTGCTTCCCCTGCTCGAGGCAACGCCCGGCTCAAGGGTGGTTTCATTGAGCAGTAACGCGCATAAAAACGGAAAAATTCACTTTGATGACCTGAATTTTAAAAAGAAGTACAGCGCCTTTGCCGCCTACAGCCAAAGCAAGCTGGCCTGCCTGATGTTTGCCAAAGAGCTGCAGCGCCGGCTGGATAAATCGGGCAGCAAAGTACTTTCAGCGGCGGCACATCCCGGTATGTCGGATACGAGCCTGTTTAAGCATGTGCCGGCTGTCATTACCGGCATTCTTGGCCCGCTTATCCGCTTATTGATGGTACAATCGCCCGAAGATGGAGCCAAACCAATCTTATATGCTGCACTGGGCGCCGACATTGAAGGGGGTGACTATACGGGGCCGGATGGATGGCAGCAATGGAAAGGTGAGGCCGTGAAAGTGAAGGGCAGCAGGCTATCGGATAACAGGCAGGTGTCCAAAAGGCTGTGGGAAGTATCGGAGCAGTTAACCAGTTTCAACTATAAAATTTAACACACCATGAATACTCTGAGTCTTATAACCTTTATTATCAGCTTGTTTGCCCTGCCACAAGGCACACCCGATGCAGATGCCATACTGAAAAAGGTAGACGCCAACATGACGTCGAAAACCCTTATTTCCACATCAGAGATGGTTATTTATGGCCGCCGCAGCACCCGCACCATCACCGCAAAGGGTTATGCAGAAGGCCATGAGAAATCATTCACCGAATATTTGTCGCCCGAGCGTGAAAAAGGCACCAAAATGCTGAAAATTAAGGATCGCTTATGGATTTATTCTCCCTCCACCGACCGCACCATTCAGCTTTCGGGCCACATGCTCCGGCAATCGGTGATGGGCTCCGACCTCTCCTACGAAGATATGATGGAAAACTGCAAAATGACTGAAATATATCACGCCAAAATCGCAGGGGAAGAAACCATTGATGGCCGTGAGACCTGGATACTGGAGCTTACCGCCAAAGTGGACAATGCCACCTACGAAAAACGCAAAACCTGGATAGACCAGAAACGCTATGTTCCACTGAAAGAAGAATTATTCGCCAAAAGCGGCCAACTACTTAAAAAGGTAACCCTCAGCGGGATAAAGCAATATGGCAACCGCTGGTATCCCACAAGGATGAATTATAAAGACATGCTTAAAGAGGGCAAGGGCACCGACTTCGTGGTGACTGAATTAGAGTTTGATGCAGACATACCGGAGTATATCTTTACCAAGGCATCGCTGAAGAAGTAAGGCAGCAGCCCGAATAAAAGCAGCAGGCCGGCTTTACATTGAATTTTGTTGGCGCCCGGGATGCGTGGCGCAGCAGAACAGGTCCAACTGAAAACCGGTTGCCGGAATTCATTATATTTGCCCCTCAAACTTTTTATTCATGTCACAAAAACGGAAATTCCCGCATACCTACGTCATCATATTTTACCTTATCCTGATATCGGCAGCGCTTACCTGGGTAGTTCCCGGTGGTTATTTCGAGCGCGAGACTGTCGTGGTGAACGGCACTCCCCGCGAGGTGGTTACCGAAGATTCGTTCACCTATGCGCCCGGGAAACCTCAAACCTGGCAGATATTCTCCGCATTTTTCGATGGCTTTGTTGACCGGGCCGACATCATAGTGTTCATCCTGATGATTGGAGGCGCCTTTTGGATAATGAATGAAAGCAAGGCAATTGATGTAGGCATTATGGCATTTCTGCGAAAGGCGGAAGCATTGAATAAGGTAAAAATCTTCCGCCGACTGGGTACCGATAACATCATCATTACCCTTATCATACTAATGTTCAGCATATTCGGCGCTACTTTTGGGATGAGTGAAGAAACCATCGCCTTTGTCATTATATTTGTTCCTTTGAGCATAAAAATGGGTTACGACTCCATAGTGGGCCTATACATCTGCTATGTAGCGGCTGCGCTGGGCTTTGCCGGCGCTTTGCTCAATCCTTTCACCATCGGCATTGCACAGGGGCTGTCTCATTTGCCTCTTTTCTCTGGCATTGAATACCGCCTTTTTTGCTGGGTAGTAATCAATATAGTGGGCATCGCTTTTATATTGCGATACATGAGCCGCATTAAGAAACGACCGGAACGATCGCTGGTCTATGAAAATGATGCCTATTGGAGGGCACGTCAGCAAGAGAGTTCCGAACAGGTGGATTACCACCGCCCCCTATCGGCAATCCTTACCTTTATCGCGCTGGGTATCAGCGGTGTTATCGTCGCTTTTTTATACCCCTTTACTACCCTTTCGGTGGGCAATGCCTCCGTTATCTGGCCCGTTTTCCCGGTGCTTTCCGCTGTTTTTATTGTTTCAGGATGGCTGTCACTGAAAAAATCGGTTCACTTTTTCATCCTTAACCTGCTCTCATTCACCATTATTCTCTTAATTGTGGGTGTAATGGGTTACGGATGGTATGTTATGGAAATTGCCACCCTGTTTATGGCGCTGGGTATCCTCTCGGGCATCTCCATGAATTATTCGCCAAACCGAATCACCACCCTGTTTCTGGATGGGGTTAAAGACATCACCAGCGCTGCATTGGTGGTTGGCCTGGCCGGCGGCATCATCATCATCCTGCAAAACGGGCAGGTCATCGACACCCTTTTACATGGCATGTCGGGAGCTATGGCCAACCTGGGAAACATCGCGACGGTGGGCACCATGTATTTAATTCAAACGGGTATCAACATTTTTATTCCATCCGGTTCAGCAAAAGCAGCGTTAACCATGCCCATCATGTCACAATTCTCCGATTTAATCGGTTTGTCGCGACAAGCAACGGTGATGGCCTTTCAATTTGGCGATGGATTTACCAATATGATAACCCCTACTTCGGGTGTGCTGATAGGAGCATTGGGTGTTGCCAGAATTCCTTTCGACAAATGGCTGAGATGGATTACTCCTTTGATGATTATCCTTATTGTGCTTGGATTTTTGCTGTTGATACCTACGGTTACCATGAAATTAAACGGATTTTAAGATGATTGACGACACCGGCCTGTCTACCATTTCCACACCATTGGGCAGGCTCATTATCGCATCGCGTAATGGCCTGATATACAGGATTTCTTTTGATGAAGCCACCGCTCCGGAGATTGTTTCTCCTGCATTGGCTCCGGCTGCCGCCCAATTGCACGACTATTTTGCGGGCACCCTCATAACTTTCGATTTACCGCTTGAAGATGGAGGAACCCCCTTTCAAAAAGCCGTGTGGCAAATGGTAAAAGCCATACCTTATGGTAAAACAAAAACATATGGCGAAATTGCCAGTGAATTGGGAATTAAAAACGGCGCCCGGGCTGTCGGGCTTGCGGTAGGCGCCAACCCTTTGCTTATCGCTATACCCTGCCATCGCGTGCTGGGTTCACAGAACAGGCTTACCGGATATGCCGCAGGTATAGAGAGAAAAAAATGGCTGCTCATGCACGAAGCCGGACACCTCCCTTTTGTGCTGAAAGGTTAAAAGACCGGAACCGGCCTGTATCATTTTATGGATAAAGCAACAAAAACCGTTTGAACAAAATTGCCGTTTTCGGATTTATGTTACTTCAACATCCTAATCCAAATTAAAAAATGCCAGGCAACTATCATAAAAACAGCAGAGGCAAAAGAGTTTTCCTCTCTTTCGTAATCTTAGTACTCACTTTACCCTCGGCAGCGGTCGTCTTCATGGCCTGGTCGGGATTTTTCAGCAATGCCAAAGTAAAAGAAGAGGTTTTAGGGCCTTATTTCATGGTGTATGCCGATTACTCGGGACCTTATGGAGGCGCACGCACCACTATGGACAGCCTGAAGACGGTACTTAGCTCCAAAGAAGGAATAGAGGCCGCCTCAAGATTTATTTATTATAAAAACAATCCGCGCAATTACGATACCCCCGCCCTTAAAGCTGAAGCAGGAATTATTGTGAAAGAAGCAGATACATTGAAGATAAACGCACTTTCAGGAAAATATAACATCCGGATACTGCCCCGCCAACGTTTTGTAATGGCAAAAATACCTTACCGAAGCGGTATATCTCTGTTTGCAGGCAGGGTGAAAATTTATCCGGCACTCAATACCTATAAAAA
>JAQVEI010000141.1 GCA_028697695.1 Lentimicrobiaceae bacterium | reverse complement strand
GAATGGCTAAGTCTTTAACCGTTAGTATTATGAGCAGATTTCTACCAAAGGCATACATCTGATGTATTGGTGTACTGAGCAGTTATTTATTAATTTTGCCGTCAACTTACTTTCAGCGGCATATTATGTCATTAAATCACTTCCTTACCGACAGCATCACTACAGAGGACACCATGCAGTTTACCTTTCCGGAGATATTGAGTTTCCGGGCAAGGGAAACCCCCGATGATTTGGCTTATACTTTTCTTCCGGAAGGGGAAGGCGGGGAAATATCTCTCACCTATGCATCTCTGGATAGGTTTGCTAAGGCTATTGCTGCTGAATTAATTAAAACATGCGTGAGGGGCGATCGCGCACTGATGTTTTTTCCGCCGGGTCTGGATTTTATTAAGGCCCTCTATGGATGTTTTTATGCCGGCATCGTTGCTGTTCCTGCCTACCCACCCCGAAAAAACCGTTCACTTGAAAGAATCAGGGTGCTTGTTGAAGATGCCGGCTGCAACGTAGTGCTTTCTACTGCTTCCATTGCCCTGCCGGCAAGTATGTCGTTTGCCGGAATAGATGTACTCAGGCAATTGCCGTGGATAAGCGTGGATGAGATTCAGGAGGCTGAAGATAATGCGGAAGTTGCATTTCCGGATCCCGGTGAGATTGCCCTGCTTCAATACACATCAGGTTCAACCGGTGCACCCAAGGGGGTGATGGTTACCCACCGTAATTTTATGCGCAATGCTGATATTTTTCGTCAGAGTTTCGGGCTCAACCGTCAAACCATTTCAGCCATATGGCTGCCCTACTTCCATGATTTGGGATTGGTTGATGGAGTTTTGATACCCATGTTTGTGGGTTACCGTCAGCTTATCATGTCGCCGGTAGCTTTTTTGCAACAGCCCCTGCGTTGGTTAAAACTTATTACCCGGTACAAAGTCACACACACGGGCGGGCCCAATTTTGCTTTTGACCATTGTGTGGATGGCATCAGCGAGGCCGAACGGGCCGACCTGGATCTTAGCAGCCTGCATACTTTTTATTGTGGTGCCGAGCCAATACGTAAGGCTACCTTTGATCGTTTCATCGATACTTTTTATGCAAACGGAATCAGGCATCATATGTTATACCCGGCTTATGGCATGGCAGAAGCTACGCTTCTCATTACTGCTCCATTGCATGGGCTGGGTCCTGTTTCACTTTGTCTTTCGGCTTCGGAGCTGGAACAAAACCGGGTGGTAAAAACCAGTGATGAAGCTGCAGATGCGCGTTGGTTGATTGGTGTGGGGCAGCCCTGGCTGGATACAGAGGTGTGCATAGTGAATCCTGATACGCTGGCGGCCTGCGCACATGACGAGGTGGGTGAAATATGGGTACGTGGTAGCATAGTTACCCTGGGTTACTGGAATAAACCGGAGCTTACTGCAGAAATGTTTGATGCACAAATTAAAAATCAGCCCGGTAAAAGCTGGTTCAGAACCGGCGACCTGGGATTTATACATGAGGATGAAGCATACATTACCGGCCGTCTGAAAGATCTTATCATTATCCATGGCAGAAATTATTATCCCCAGGATATTGAGTTTACGGTTACCGATAGCCATACCGACCTAAAGGCCAACGCCTGTGCGGCATTCTCCGTTGATGTGGCAGGCAAGGAACAACTGGTGATTGCTGCCGAGGTGAAACGTACACTGCTTAGAACCATAAATACCGACGAGGTGTGTAAAGCCATCAGACAACAGGTAAACGAAGAATTTGAACTTGCCGTGCATGCCATCGTGCTATTGCGTACCGCCAGCCTGCCCAAGACTTCGAGCGGAAAAATTCAACGAAAAGCAACCAAAAAAGCATATCTTGAAAATAGCTTGTCAGTAGTAGGCCAATGGACCATACCTACCCTGAAAGAATCCATCAACAGGCTGCAACCCCAAGAGCCTCAGGCCATTGAAGTATGGCTAACAAGCTGGTTGCATCGCGTTACAGGTATTTCCGTTGATGCTGTTGATTTGGGCAGACCCATCAGTGTTTACGGACTCAATTCATTGCAGGCCATACAATTGCAGCAGGATGTTTTGGAAACTTACGGCATAAATATACCTCCGCCTATGATGTTTAATCACCCCAGCCTTAGGGAGCTTTGCATTAGAGCAAAGGAAATGATGGAAAGTATTGAGCAGTAAGTCAGGTGGATCTAAAAATCATTGCGAACATCTGACTGTCAATTGGTTTAAAAGTTATAAATTAGCCGTTTTAAATCTATCAATTATTTTAAAATTATCGCGTAATGAGGCAGAAGTTATTTTGGGTCATGGCAACATTTTTAATGTCAACAGCCATGATGAGTTGTAGTCAACCAGAAACAAACGAAGAAGAAATGGAAAACAAGCTTCCCGGCAGTGTTCCGGTGGCAGAAAGTTATGTTGCTGCTAGTGATGTAGATGTTGCGCATCGGTTGGAGATTTATGCGCCGGTTACATTAACGGCCGACATCAGCCACCTTAGTGACAGTGAAAAAAATATGCTGCCCTTGCTTTTTGAAGCTGCAGCATTGATGGACGACATATTCTGGCAACAAACCATTGGCAACAAGGATGCTTTTTTGAGCCGGATTGGTGATGAGTCGGTACGTCGTTTTGCAGAGATTAATTACGGGCCATGGGACAGGCTCAATGGAAACAAGTCTTTTATCGAAGGAGTAGGGGCAAAGCCACTGGGGGCTAATTTTTATCCGACCGACATGGACAAATCCGAATTTGAGGCCCTTGATAATCCGGACAAAAAGAGTCTTTACACCCTGATTCGCCGGGATGAAAACGGCGCCTTACGGGTAGTATGGTATCATGACGCTTACGCCACTAAAGTGCAAAAAGCAGCAGAGTTATTGCGTGAAGCTGCAAAGTTGGCCGACAATGAGTCGCTAAAAAAATATCTGGAACTTCGGGCTGAAGCACTGCTTACCGACAATTTTCAGGAAAGTGATTTCGCCTGGATGGACATGAAAGACGCTAACCTAGACGTGGTTATCGGGCCTATTGAAAATTACGAAGATGCTCTTTATGGATACAAGGCTGCCAATGAGGCTTTTATCCTTATTAAAGATGTAGAATGGAGTCAGCGGCTCTCCCATTTTGCTGCTTTATTGCCTGAACTTCAGAAAGGCCTGCCGGTAGATGAAAAGTACAAGGCCGAAGTGCCCGGCTCAGATGCCGACCTGAATGCCTATGATGTGGTTTATTATGCGGGTGATTGCAATGCCGGCAGCAAAACCATTGCCATTAATCTGCCCAATGATGAACAGGTGCAGTTGAAAAAAGGTTCGCGCAAGCTTCAGTTGAAAAACGCCATGAAAGCGAAATTCGATAAAATACTGATGCCCATCTCCGGACAGCTTATTGATGCTTCGCAGCAAAAGTATGTTAAGTTCGATGCATTCTTTAGCAACACAATGTTTCACGAGGTAGCTCACGGACTTGGTATCAAAAATACCCTGAACGGCAAAGGAACAGTACGCAATGCCCTCAAAGAGCAGTATTCTGCTCTGGAAGAGGCCAAAGCCGACATATTGGGCCTTTACCTGGTTACCCGGCTTTACGAAATGAATGAACTCACCGATGGAGAGGTGATGGACAACTACGTTACTTTTATGGCCGGTATTTTCCGCTCGGTAAGATTTGGCGCTGCAAGCGCTCATGGTAAGGCCAATATGCTCACGTTTGCACATTTTACCGAAAAACAGGCATTTACAAAAAATGCTGACGGCACTTACCTGGTTAATTTTGACAATATGAAACTGGCGGTGGAAAGCCTGGCCAACCAGATTTTAACCCTGCAGGGAGATGGCGATTACGAAAGCGTTAAACAACTGATTAGCATGAAATCGGTAATACCACCAGCTCTTCAGGCCGATCTCGGCCGTTTGAAAGAAGCCAATATACCGGTGGATATTGTATTTGAACAGGGCAAAAGCAAACTTGGGCTCTAAGCTTGCAGATGTGCAAAAGCGTACAGGGATTGTTTTAAAAACGAACAACCCCTGCACTAAAATATATCTTCATCATGCTGATTAACAAGAAGTAACAATTTGGCATGCTTTTAGACCAGGCGCAGCACACATTCCATAGTCCTGTACGAATGTTTTAAGAAAAAATATTAATTCAACCAATCCTATTAATTTAATTTATGAAAAAACTGTTATTATCTCTGATGCTCTTTACCCTGTTTATGGGTGCACGGGCAGGCAATCCACCTGATGAGGGTATGTGGCTTCCTATGTTTGTGGAGCGGCTCAATTACGTTGATATGCAAAAAATGGGGCTGAAGCTTTCTCCTCAGGAAATTTACGACATCAACAACTCCAGCTTAAAAGATGCCATAGTTAATTTGGGCAATTTCTGTACAGCAGAAGTAGTATCTGACAAAGGTCTGCTTTTTACCAATCATCATTGCGGGTATGATGCCATTCAAAAGCATAGCTCCATTGAGCACGATTATCTTACCGATGGCTTCTGGGCAGGCAGCCTCGAAGAAGAGCTTCCAAATGAGGGCCTATCGGTTTCATTTTTGGTGAAAATGGACGATGTTACCGACATTGTTACCGGTAAGCTAACACCTGATATGAGTGAAAAGGAGCGCAACGCGACCATTTCAAAAATCGTAACCGACTTAAAAAATGAGATGTCTGAAGATGGCAGGTATACTGTATCGGTTAAGAGCTTTTACAACGGAAATGAATTTTATCGCTTTGTGTATGAGATATTTACCGACGTGAGATTGGTAGGCGCACCACC
Organism: Lentimicrobiaceae bacterium; assembly: GCA_028697695.1. Lineage (GTDB taxonomy): Bacteria > Bacteroidota > Bacteroidia > Bacteroidales > Lentimicrobiaceae > Lentimicrobium. Next base: position 1,750 of record JAQVEI010000141.1, on the reverse strand, counting down.
ATCATCGATTGGCAAATACGGTGGTGATACCGATAATTGGATGTGGCCCCGCCATACCGGCGACTTTAGCATATTCAGGGTTTACTCAGGCCCCGATGGCAAACCGGCACCCTACGCCAAAGAAAATATTCCGCTCAAACCAAAGCATTTTTTAAAAATATCGGTTGACGGTGTTGAACGTGAGGACTTTGCCATGATATGGGGCTATCCGGGCAGCACCGATCGTTATATGACCTCATGGGGCATACAATCAACGCTGGATGAGATAAACCCTGCCATAATTACCGTAGGAGGTGCCATACTCGATATTATGAAAGCCGATATGGATTGCGATGATAAGATACGTATTCAATATGCCTCCAATTACGCAGGACTGGCTAATTTCTGGAAAAACAAAATTGGTGAAAGCCGTGGTTTGAAGCGCCTGAACGTATATGACAAGAAGAAAGAGATAGAACGTGAACTTAGCGAGTGGATCAATGCCGATGAACAAAGACGTGAAAAATACGGCAATATTTTCACCGATATGGCCGAGGTGCATGCAGCACTTAGTGCTACGAACTACAACAAAAAGTTATGGTATCTCTCTATTTCATTTTTTGGATCACAAATGATGAATTTCCCCATGCAGACGCAGGGTATTATTAATGTGCTTAAAACCGATTTAAAAGGCAGCGAACTTCAGGAACAGCTTGCTCCCTTCTATGCTATGGGCGAAGAACACTTTAAGGATTATAACCCGGAGACTGAGCAAAAAATTGTCGCCAAAATCCTTGAGCTCTATAAAAGAGATATGCCTGCCAATGAACTACCCGATATATTCAACTATATCAACAAAAAGTTTAAGGGAGATGTAAATCTATTTGCTAAAAAACTTTTTGAAACTTCGGTATTGGCCAACCGTGAGAATTATGAGAAGTTTCTGGCTAAGCCTTCGCTAAAAACCTTTGAAAAGGACCTTGCCTACCGGCTCACCAATTCCATATACACCACCTTTATGGCTCAGGGAATGGAAGCTGCACCTCTAAATGAGAAAGAGAGCAGGGCTGAACGGCTGTTCGTGGATGCATTGCGCAAATCGCATCCCGATAAGGTATATTATCCCGATGCCAACTCTACCATGAGGGTAACTTATGGTCAGGTGCTGGATTATTATCCTGCTGATGCTGTTCATTATGACTATGTTACTTATATGGAGGGGCTGATGGAAAAAGAAGACCCCAACAACGAGGAGTTTATTGTTCCGGAACGACTGAAGGAGATTTATCAGACCAAAGATTATGGTAAATGGGCCGATAAAAACGGTCGTATGGTTGTAAATTTCCTCTCCAATAACGATATTACCGGTGGCAATTCAGGTAGTCCGGTGCTTAATGGCAATGGCGACCTTATAGGTATTGCCTTTGATGGCAACTGGGAAGCCATGAGTGGTGACATTGCCTTTGAACCAGAGCTACAGCGTACCATAAGTGTGGATATCCGCTATGTAATGCTGATTATTGATAAATATGCCAATGCTCAGAATCTGATTGAAGAACTCCATTTTGTAATGGGCAAGCGCTGATCTTTATAAACGTATTAATTCTAAATCCCGGAACTGCTTATTGGTTTCGGGATTTTTTATTGGTGTGCCGTGCATGGTAATTAACTTGGTGGTGAAAGTCCACTATGGGGGTTTGTAATCGCCAACCATTAGCTGAGGGCAAGGGTGTCCATCGCGAGATGGAATCTGAAGGAAGCCGTAGGCAAA
>JAQVEI010000140.1 GCA_028697695.1 Lentimicrobiaceae bacterium | reverse complement strand
GTCGGTTTTATTTCTTTCCACATTTTCAAGTGCATTATGAAAAGCCCATTCATCATTATCGATAGCAGTGATGGGGCCGGCACCCATTTTTGATGCCAATATGGCAAGTATTGCTGTACCGCTACCCATATCAAGCAATGACTTACCCCCGAGCTGCATACTGAGCAATTGCTCAATTATGAGGGCCGTCGTTTCATGATGAGCAGTACCAAATGACATCTTGGGTTCAATAATCAGCTCTAACATTCCGGTAGGTGCAGGTGGATGAAATGGTGCCCTGATGTAACACTTTCCTGCAATGGTTACAGGATTAAAAGCCGACTCCCAAACAGCATTCCAGTTTTGCTCAGCAATGGAAGAAATGCTAAAATTAAATTCCGGGAAATCTTTTTGCAAGGACTGAAGATCTAAGCCCATGGATTTAAAACTTTGAGCCGGTGTATAAGCAGCAATCCCATCGGATGTTTCTTCAAAACTTTCGAAGCCGAGTTCAGCCAAACGGGCAATCAATATTTCGCCGGATGCAGCATCAATGCCTTGTGAGAGGCAGTTTAACTGAATATAATCCATACAATGCTGTTTTATTTGGGGAAGCTGTTGACTATAGCCACGAAATCGTCAGGTTTTAGCGATGCCCCTCCAATAAGTCCACCATCCACATCGGCATTGGCAAATAGTTCTGCGGCATTGGCTGCATTACAGCTTCCGCCATATAGGATACTCACCATATCGGCTGCCTGCTTACCAAATTTAGCTGCCACGCAGTTGCGGATAAATGCATGCATTTCCTGCGCCTGCTCCGGTGTTGCAGTGCGTCCGGTACCAATAGCCCACACAGGTTCATAGGCAATAACTATGCGTTTAAAATCATCTTCTTCCAATCCAAATAAGGCATCATTTATCTGTGATTCTACCACGCTAAAATGATGACCGTTTTCGCGCTCTTCCAATGCTTCGCCACAGCAATACACCGGGGTGAGTTCATGTGACAGGGCAAGCTTAATTTTTTCTGCAATAACATTGTCATTTTCTCCAAAATATTGCCTTCGTTCCGAGTGCCCCAGTATGACATACTCCGCACCTATAGATTGCACCATGGCCGCGGAAATTTCACCGGTGTAAGCCCCCGATTCGTGCTCGTTTATATTCTGGGCCCCAAAGCTGAAATCATTATCGGTGGAAACATCTTTGGCAAGTTCAAGATAGAGAGCCGGCGGAAATACGACAACAGTAACATCTTCAGGGCGATCCTTTTGAAGTCGATCAGCAATACTGAAAAGCAGGTCTTCGGCCTGGCTAAAGGTTTTATTCATTTTCCAGTTTCCGGCAACAATTTTTTTTCTCATCATTATTGTTTTTAAATGAAATTCAGGTTTTTTAAGTGAGTCTCACCCTTGGATCAAGAACTCCGTAAATTATATCTACAAAAATATTAATAATCACCAACATTACGGCAATAAAAAGCACAGCACCCATAACTACCGGGAAATCATACTTTTCCAATCCTTCAACTATTACCACTCCAATACCTTTCCAATCGAAAACATATTCGACAAATACTGCACCGGCCATGAGTGATGCAAACCAACCGGATGCAGCGGTAACAACGGGGTTTAGCGCATTGCGGAGGGCATGACGGTAAATTACCCTGTTTTTCTGTAAGCCTTTGGCTCTTGCCGTCCGGATAAAATCCTGCGAAAGCACTTCAAGCATTGAACTTCGGGTAAGCTCGATAATAATGGCCAGTGGCCTTATTCCAAGGGTAAGTGCCGGTAAGATAAGGTTTTTGAGGTCGAGGTATTCACCCCGCCCAAAATCATCTACGGAATACAAGGAGCCAAACATGTTAAGCCCGGTATAATCGGCCAGTACAAATGCGAAAAGCCAGGCCATAAGTATGGCCGCAAAAAATGATGGCAGCGACATACCCAGCACAGAAGTGATAAGTGCTGTATGGTCGAACCACGAATCCTTGCGCAAGGCCGTGGCCACACCGATAAATATTCCCAATAGCAATGCGAAGCCAATGGCTACTGTGGCCAACAGCAAAGTATTGGGTAAAGCCTGGAGAATGATGTCAGTAACCTTGCGCTGACTTTGGTATGAGCGGCGCAAATATGGCGGTTTAAGTAAAACTGTACTGTTGCCAATGGACAACAATTTTTGATAGGGACGGTATTTTTCCAGGGCCTTATAGGCTGTATCCTTATCCTCTGCACGGTGAAACGAGAGGGGTGACAAATCGTTTACAAAATCAAGGTATTGCAGCACCAATGGCTTATCCCTGCCCAACTCTTTGTTTATGGTTTCCACCGAGGCCATATCGGCACGCTGCCCCAGCATCATTCTGGCCGGGTCACCGGGCAGAATGTTGAACAGCACAAAAACAAGCGTTACTACCCCAAACAATACAAATAGTCCGTAATACAAACGTTTGAGGATGAAAGTCAACATAAAATCACTGGGCTGGATTGGGTGGATATTTACGAACAACCTGCTCATAGTCAGGCAGATCATTATAATGCCATTTGTCAATTACCTTTCCATTGTCAAGCAATATCAATCCGGGATTGGCCCTGATCATCGTTTTAAGGACAATATCATCGGCATAGAAAAATTCAAAATCCAACTCCAGTTTCTGCTTTATGGAAGCTACCTTTTCGGGCAAAGTTGCGGTGAGTGCAATAAACCCGCACCCGTCATTTTCAGTCTTGAATGCAAATTCGTTCAACGCTTTTAATGCAGCCGTATCAGCCGATTCCAAATCCCAGCTCACTGCAATATACTGGCATCCGGGATGACGAATAAAGGTTTCGGTGAAATCATTGCCTTCTTCATCCAGAATTTGCAGGGTACTGCCAGGCGAAACATTGGGATTGTCGACCCTTTGTTCAACAAATTCCCACTCCTGCATCCAAACCGAATCGTTGTACGGATAATTGGGTGAGAGGTATTCTTTGGTTTCACCGGTGGCTTTGTTGCGATAAATCAGATAATATTTTATGGGTTGCGGATTTTCAACATACATCTTGTTGCCTTTTTTCCATTCCCTGAAATCAATAAGTGGCAGGTGGTTGTAGTTCCACAAACTAAACCCGGCAAACATAGCGGCTACCAATGCAGCCAGCCCATAGGAGGTTACATTATTATATTTATCACGGGTTTTGTTGCGCCAAATGAATAGTAGGAGTGCAAAAAGCAACAAAACAACATTTTTGTAAAACGTTTGCCAGTTTGTAAGTATTATCGCGTCGCCAAAACATCCACAATCAGGCACCGGGTCGTAAATAGCATCGTTAAGGGTTAATCCGGTAAAGAAAATCATGAGTAACAGCAGCAACCAGGCATTCACTTTGGGCTTTAGGTTCAACAACACCACAACGCCCAGGGTAAATTCAACGGTACTCATAAATATGGACAGAGCCAGTGCCGCAGGCATCATCCAGGGTGTACCCCATACCAGAAAATAATCCTCGAAACGGTATGCTGTTCCCAGAGGGTCAATGCCCTTAACCAGGCCTGAGAAAATAAAAATAAATCCAACAACAATTCTCGAGATTAAATGAAGCAACTTCATAGTGAGGTTAGTTTATATTTAGAAATCAGCTTTTTTCTGACAGCATAATGAGCGCAAATGCGGCATAATTAATGATATCATAATAATTGGCATCCACCCCTTCAGATACGAAGGTCTCGCCCTTGTTGTCCTCTATCTGTTTTACTCTGAGGAGTTTCATTAAAATAATATCGGTAAGTGAACTTATTCTCATGTTTCGCCAGGCTTCATCGTAATCGTGATTTTTATCCAGCATGAGTGCCCGCGATTTTTGGGCATAATCATCATACATGGCTTCAATCTCCGGCAGTGAAAGCTGAAGGTTTGCATTATCATTGAGCTGTAGCTGTATCAGGGCAATAATCGCGTAATTGACGATACCAATAAATTCCGGCCACACATCTTCATTTATCTTGCGTTCGTGCTTATCCTGCAGGCTTCTGATGCGATTTGCCTTGATATAGATTTGGTCGGTAAGCGATTCAGGCCGGAGTATTCTCCATGCCGGACCATAATCTTTCATCTTTGCTAAAAATATATCTTTGCAGGCTGAGATGGCTGTATCAAACTGAATACCGGTATCTTTTTTCATATAAGGCTGGCCCTTAATCTTTTACGTAATAACAACTCCACACAAATGGTGACTATTTCGACCGATAAAGGTAATGATTTTTCGCAAAATCGCTGCTTAATTTGCGGAACGCGAAAGGTTGATTTACGCAACCCCCTGGTAATGGGCATTTTAAACTACACTCCCGATTCGTTTTATGACGGAGGGAGCAGCTTTAGTTTGCACAAAGCATTGCAAAAAGCTGAAACCATGATGCAGGAGGGAGCAACCTTTATAGATATTGGTGGTGTTTCCACGCGGCCCGGAAGTGATGCACCGTCAGTAAGTGAAGAAATAAACCGGATAATACCGGTGCTGAAGTCAGTAATGAAAGAGTTTCCGGAAGCAATAGTTTCCATTGATACGTTCAGGGCAGAAGTAGCCCGTGCAGCTCTGGCCGAAGGTGTACACATGATCAACGATATTTCGGGAGGCATGGCGGATGATGAAATGCTCTCCCTTATGGCGGAGTCTGAAGCAGCATATATTATGATGCACATGCAGGGAACACCGCAAACCATGCAGAATAACCCATACTACGACGATGTAACTGCAGATGTTGCCAGCTTTTTTGCCACACAACTACTCGACCTTCAATACAGGGGCAAGCAGAATATTATTCTGGACCCCGGATTTGGCTTTGGGAAAACATTGCAGCACAATTACACTCTGCTTAATAATCTTTCTCTTTTCAAGGATAGATTTGGATTGCCTGTATTGGTTGGCATTTCCCGCAAATCAATGATTTACAAGCCCTTCAATATTTCCGCCACGGAAGCTCTCAACGGGAGTACTGTCGTCAATACCCTGGCACTGCTTAAGGGAGCGGATATTTTGAGGGTTCATGATGTAAAACCCGCGGTGCAAGCTATAAAACTTGTATCAATTGCCCAACAAAGCCTTTAATTTTTAAATTTGCAAAAAAGCTGTCCATGCCCGAATTACTTTCTTTACTTTTTATAAACATCCGGCTGCTGGATATTATTGATATTCTGCTGGTTGCCTTTATGCTTTATGAGTTATACAATCTGCTTAAAGGTACAGCCGCCATCAACATTCTTATCGGTATTATTGCCATTTTCCTGATATGGAGGGTAGTGAGGATACTGGAAATGGAGTTATTGTCTGAGATACTTGGCGCTTTTATCAGCGTGGGTTTTATAGCCTTAATTGTAGTGTTTCAACCTGAAATACGAAAGTTTTTGCTGGTATTGGGTACACCTTCATTTATCCGGCGAAAAAACCGGCGTTTCTTTTTTTGGCGCATGCGCTCAACTGATGAAGACCAACTCAACATTGACCCCATAGTTCAGGCCTGCCACAAAATGGCCAATACCAAAACCGGTGCCCTCATTGTATTGGGTAAAGTTCACGAGCTGGGCGAGTACGAGCAAACCGGTGAAGTTCTGGATGCAATTATTTCGGAGCAGCTTATCGAAAATATCTTTTACAAAAATTCACCCTTGCACGATGGAGCCATGATTATATTAAACAACCGGATTAAGGCAGCGAGTTGTATACTTCCGGTATCAAAAAACGATAAGCTGCCGGCACACATCGGGCTTCGTCATCGCTCCGGAGTTGGAATTACCGAGAAAACCGATGCCGTGGCTATTGTTGTGTCTGAACAAACAGGTAAAATTTCATGGTGCAAAGAGGGCAAACTTTTACACCATATCCAGCCTTCACAGCTTAAATCCATACTTGAAGATGAGTTTAATCTCAAAGATTAAATCTTACCTGCCGGCAGCTTCGGCTTCTTTTTGTTCAAACTCTCTTACGATTTCTTCGGGCGACTTGCCCAGATGAGTTATTGCTGCTTCAGCATCATCAGCCAAATCATGCCCGGGAAACATTTTGATAAACTCCTGGTAATATTTTAAGGCCTGACCATAGTTGTTGAGTAGGTTTTCGTATATAAAGCCCTTTAAAAAAATGACTTCGGGCATATAACGATTTTGGGGATAATTATTGATCATTCGGTCAGTATACGCAAGGGCTTTATCGCCATCATTCATGAACATACTTAAGGTAATGGACTTATATAAATAGTCGGGCGCCAGCGTATCATCGGGGTACTTGTTTACATAATTATCATACTCCGACATCAATTCATCCAATTTTGCCTGATCCGGGCTGCCACCTGATGCATCAATTTGTTTTTCGAGTGCGTCGATTCGTTTGGTATCTTTTTCAAGTTGCGAGGTGCAGGCAGCAAGAGCAATAACGCCGGTTAAAATCAGCGCAATAATTTTTACATTCATTTTTTTATTGAAGAATAAGTTAAAAAGAAGATTTTTTACGCATTACCGGAAATAACATCTTATAGTTGGTATCTACCAGGCCTTTGGCTATGTCGTTTAGCTTGCGTTTGAGCAT
>JAQVEI010000139.1 GCA_028697695.1 Lentimicrobiaceae bacterium | reverse complement strand
TGTAGCCCGGTTAAAAGTTTTTTCAATAATATAATAGCTCAACCGGTAATTAAACAACTGCATGAGGCTGGCCGACTGTAGATAGCCGCCAAAACGGAACAACTGACGTATCAATACGGGTTCGATGAGCTTTGCCCGTTGTATATACCTGAGCGTGAAGACCAGGCTTATCAGGAGAGCGAGGCCAAAAGATACATACAAACCAGTAACATAAGCCATTACATTATGACGCTGCCATCCCCCCATGAGCATTAAAATTGTTAAAAGCATGCTAAGGGTTTGCAGCAGTGCAATGGCATTAAAATGTATTACTTTCTCCTTACCCAGCAATACATTTTGGCTGATGGTTAAGCCGGCCTGCATTAACGAAAGCCTTACAAGATGAATGAATAGCTCTTCGGGGACCAATCCGCTGAATCCGAGCAGCCACGAACCTGTAAAGGAGACTACTATAGCCCACAGTACAGAGGGTACCAACAAAGGCAATAAGGCATGGCGCGGGACAAGGTAAACCAGCACACTGCCCCCAACAAAGGAACTCACCATTTGATTGATGCTGATACCAAGTATAAGCAGTGAAACGGTTCCAATGCCTGCTGCTCCTATATAGCGGGTGGCAACAATAAGTATGGCCAGGTTACCCAGAGCAATCATCAGGCGGGCTGCCGTAGTGGAAATTAATTTACTTATCATACCCGGAATTAGATTTGGCGGACTTTGCAATACCCAACCGCTTGAACAACTGAAATAATGTTGCCGATGGTACAAAAGTAAAATTCTTAACGTCAAAATACAGGTAGTTACCTGCAAAGCTCAGGGTATGCAGACCACGATATCCTTTGGGTGGTTCAACCACGGCCACTGCAGTTTCAGAAAACTGTGTTGCCGAAAGGGCAGTTATCTCATTCAATATTACCCGGCCGCCATACGTTTGTGAACAATCCTGAGCCGGACGGTACAACTTATCGCCCTGAGTAATAAATCCGCCTGCAGGCCGTGCATTTCGAACATCGGCTTTCACCGGACTAAGCACGTGCGGCACAAAAGGCCCATCGAGGGTATCGGCATGCCAGAGTTGCAATTCAGTATTGGTTGCATGTGGCGGGGTAAAAAAAAGATACCATCTGTCTTCATAACACAAAAGGCTGGGGTCAGCCGCTGCCAAACCCTCAACCAAAGGCCGCACATACTTCAACTGTCCGGAATGGGTATCCAGTTCATAAAGCTCTATTGAACCGTGACTTAAGGACTCGGGTATGCAATAGGTCTTCTTTTTATGGGTGAACAAAAAGGGATACGACAGATGCCAGGATTCACTTAATGCAGTGAATGTTTTGCTGAAGTTTTTTTCCGTTAGGTGGAACCAGGAAGCTGCGATGGAAGCCTTGCGTACGGAATAGCAGTAATCTTCGTATAACAGCAGCAGCCGGTCGTATAATTCTGTTGAAAACCCATCAGCAAAGTATTTTCGTCGCTTACCGGCTTTCAGCCATTTTACTTCACGGGGATCAATAATTATTTTTGCAGTTACAGGCCATGAAGCCGCCGGAAACTGAATCAGACCGGTTTGCCATGTTTCGGCACGAAATATTTCAAACAAATGAAAATAAACGCGGTTATACAAACTGCGCAACATAAATTTCAACATGGTAATATTTCCTGGCACTTTGTAAACCGGGGCAGAAGTTGTCGCTCCGGCCATGTCACGGTTGAGATTACCATTTAGTGCCAGCTCCCTGCAAACATCAGCCGGCCAGTTCACTGAAAATTTCAATGCCTGCTCCAGGTTAGCTTTCCATGAATGACTAATGGTTGGGAAGTAGCCTTTACGTAATATTATACCTCCATCCAGTTTTTCAGTCAATTGCTGCAATATAGATGCTGTAACTTGTTCTTTTTTCAAAATTTCATAGAAAGCGGGCGGCACTCCCCTGAATTTCTGCTCATCGCCATGATGGAATGACCAAATACCGTAAGGGGCAGCTTCCAGAATTTTACCGCGTAAAATTCCAAAACCAAACTTAAGTATAAAATCAGGTCTAAATGATTTAATGATTTCAATATCACTGTCGCTGAAATATTCGCTGTATTTCCCTTTTTTTAACACACCACAGCGCAACACGGCAGCATACTTCAAGTGTTCATCTATGGAAACCGTTTTAAGAGCCGAAGCCCGAAAAAAATATTGATAATACTTGTTAAAAAACAGCCGATTCCAGGGATAGCTTATTAACTTTTTAACCAGTCCCTGCTGCGGCATTGGTTCTTCAGTCTTCATCACTATCAACTGAAGCGAAGCATGCCCCTCATTCAACAATTTATTCAATGCTTCCTGCTGCCATTGTTGGAGTTCCGGGCCGTTGCACATCAATACAAATTTCAGCTTTCGTTCAGTTGATTCCTCATTCATGACTTATTTTTTAGGATATTTCTATACAAGTCATCCAGGATTCCGGAAACTGCGATTTCGCTAAAATTTGTCTTAACGTATTTATGCATATCATCAACCGGCCATTGTGGTTTTTGAATGATGCGGATAAGCTCTTCCAGGTAAGCATTTTCGTCGCCGGGCGGTACTATGGCTCCCCACTCCGGTTTGATGTGGGAGGCAAGGTCAGCCACATTGGTTGCCACCACAGGCGTTCCACATGATAATGCTTCAAATGCAACAATGGCAAACGTTTCGTAATTGCTGCTCACTGCCAGACAGGCAGCTCCCGCCAAAGCCCTGCCAAGCTCTTCGCCCTGAAGTGTACCCGAAAAAACCACTTTATCCTTCAATCCTAAAAATTCAGCCCGTTGCCTGGTCCAGTCCAGATCAACGCCATCGCCAATAAGCTGAAGTTTAAAATCCGGAAAATGCTGCAGCAAACGCTTAAAAACACGAAGCAACAGATCCAGATTTTTTGATTTCTCATCAAAACAGGTAATACTTACAATAGTTTTAGACTGTTGTTTACCGGCGAGCGGTTTAAAAATACTCGTATCCACCACATTGGGCAGTATTTTAGGATTAAACTTTAAATTAAGCGTCCGCATAGCGTCAGCCAAACGATGAGAAACCACGGTAACTGCGGCCGCTTTTTTAAGCACATAGCGTGTAAGTTGGGTGCGAATGGCACCGTTAAACTGGAAATTTTCAGGATAATAACGTGACCAGTGTTCGGTAACTAAAAAGGGAATGTGCCAGCCGGCACCCAGCCACCAGGCCAAAAAACCATGACGAGTCAATACATGCGCATGAATAAGCTCGGGTTTACCCTGCCTGTGGGCTACGGTTCGCATGGCCTTTTCCCAGGTTAGCAGTTGCTGAACAATCCCCGTACCGGCAGCCGGCTTTGTTAAGTGATAGATGTATTCTGTAAGCAAACCTTCCGTGTGAATTTCCTGACGTTTACCCTCCGGATGAGGCAGATAGGTAACATAGACTACTGTTACCCTATAACCGGCGGCAGTAGCTGCCAGGGCATGCTTTTTAACAAACAGCCCCAACATGGGGTCGGCAGCTGTTGGATACCAGCGGGTAAGATAAAGTATATGCGCTTTGTTATGCTTTGTCATGTAAAAAGACATTAATGCTCAAAAATACAAAAATCCTGATGAGACAGTAGTTTTAGGATATGTAACCCATGTTTACAGATTATAAATAATGATGAATTTCGCCAAGTGATTGTATTACCCTGTATCCCGAGGCAGCCAGCCGTTCTGAAGATTGATGCCCCTGAGCAATAAGAATACAGTCTATGCCAAGGTAGTCTGCTATTTCAGCATCATGAAGGGTATCGCCCAGGATACAGGTTTGCTCCGGCAGAAATCCACATTGTTGCATTGCTTTTTTAGCAATACCGGTTTTTCCATGTGCATAATGATCATCGATTCCAAAAATCTCTTCAAAATAACCTTCGATATCGTGCAATGCAACGACACGTCTTAGTTCGTCCTGTTGCATGGCCGACAATACAATTTGGCGAAAACCCTTCTGTTTGAAATGGTTTAAGGCAGAAATTACAGAAGTATGCAATCCTGCTTTAGGTAACCCTGATAAGAAAAGATCCATAAACTCGATGGCTACCGTTTCAAAGTGCTCATCCTGAAAATTAAATCCGGCTTTTGTATAATAATCCCTTATCGGAAACGTAAAAATATCGTGATAGTCCCGTTTTTCAAGCTGCTTAAGGGATCGTTTGCTCAACAAGGAATTGATACTGTTTAGGCACAGATCAACATCATTGAGCAGGGTACCATTAAAATCCCATATCAAATTTCGGATTTGTTTCATTTTGCTCCATTGTATTTGTAAATGGTCAGGCCATTGAATTCACCCAGGCGGGTAACCGCCTCACGGCCATCGGGCAGAAGCGGAAGATGATGAATCTCAAATTTTTCCTCATATTCGGGTGTCAGATAAAGCCTGTTGATACCATCCAGATTGAGAAGTTCAATAAATTCGGGACCAGAAATATCCAAACCTGCTTTTTCACGGTCACCAAAGCTTAAATCAGCCTGAATACGGCCATAATATTTGATTTCATCAAAAATAAATTCCATAGGTGCCACCACGTATATGTTTTCAATGGTACCGTTGGCAAATTTCAGGGAAAGCTCCCTGTTAAGATTTGGATTCCATTTATTGGTAGCGGTTTTCACATTCCAGCCCGCATTTACAACAATGTAAATTATAACCAGGGCAAGGCTCCATGGCCATGCCTGTCTGCTGTTAATGTTTCCGGTTAAAGGCAGGTTCTTTTTCCTGAATGTGTATATTTTCTGAAGTGCCAGACCGGACACAATCAGCATGTGAGGCAAATAAAGCAACAAATATTTACCCGTGGTATGAACGGCAATTAAGGCAAGAAGTATCGCAAGTAACAACAGGTAACGCATTTGCAGCTTTAAGGTCTTATAAAGTACTTTATAACCGCCCACAATCAATAAAATAACCATAATGCTCAATGCAATTTCGCGTGGGCTGTGAAAAAGCCGCAAATGCTCACGAAACAGCTTGGCAAGGAATGTGATGGATTTAGGCATTACAGTGGAATGGAACAATGCAGGCGAACTGCTTACCTGCATCAACCAGTAATCAATGCCAAAATCCCGGGTAAAATCATAGAAATAAACTGCAAAGCCCACCAATGCCGAAACCCCAAAAGCAATACTGCCTACCCATCGTTTGTTCCATAATAGCAGTATACCTCCTGCACCCGCAAAGATTAGCCCATTCAAATGACCCGAAGCAGCCAACCCGGCGAACAAACCGGAAAGCATGAGAAATAAATAAGGCTTACGGGTCTGCTCAAATGAACGTTCCAGATAAATCCATGAAATAAAGCCAAGCGTCATGACCATGATCTCCGGCCGGAAAACAAAACCAAACTGAAAAACAAATGCATTGATGCTAAAAAGCATCAATACCAACAAAGCCAGTTCCTGATTGAACTTCTTTAAAAGATAACGATAAAGAACAAGGCAAAATATCACCAGCCATAGAAGACTGACTATTTTAAGGCTATACAACGAAAAACCAAAAAGTTTAACCGACGCCAGGCCGTTGAGCGAAAAAAGTTTATGGTGCACAAGGCTTCTTACCTCCTGACTGGTTATGCCATGCATCAACTCTGATTTGGCATAACCAACTTTATGCATCCACCAAACCATCTCACCTATCCAGGCATCATCAATATCGGGATTGCGGTGCCATAGACTGTAGATAAACCATAATACATTGATTATCAACATCAAGACAAGGATTGTAGCAGGCGAATTCCGACGCATTATTACTTATTTGAACGATAATAATTTAATTTGCAAAGTTATTATTTTCCGCTTTGCACAGCCTTTAAGCTGAAACAGTGTTTGGCAAACCGATTGAGTTCGTATCTTTGCAAAAAAAATTTGCTATGATACAAAGGAAACAAACCCTGTTCCTGATTCTTGCAGCCCTTGCTTTGGTGGCTCTTTATTTCTTTCCCGTTGCCAGCTTCTGGTCTGACATGGCTTATTATAAATTTTACATCTATAAACTCGACTTGATGGGACCAGAGAAAGCCGACATATTTCAAAAGGGCCTGGTACTGCCATTAGGTATTTTTAATGGTATAATTATACTGGTCATCCTTATTACCATTGCCTTATTCAAAAAAAGACGTCAACAAATGCGATTGGTAAAGCTTTCCATACTTATGAACGTGGTTCTGGTGGCGTTAATATTCTTTGTTTACTCTTCACTCATAGGCAAAACATTAAATACTCCTGCCGATTATTCTAAAGATGCGGGGATTTACTTTCCTTTAGTTTGCCTGATAATGCTCATTTTGGCACACAGAGGCATACTAAAAGACGAAAAGCTGGTGCGCTCTGTCGACCGTCTTCGTTGATCTTAATGTCGTTTTAGCTCAAGAATTTCCAGTCCTTCGACTCTATCGCCATCTATAGTAAACCTCAATAGGGTTCTCACCTGATGAAAACCCTGTTTGCCTGCGGCTCCGGGATTTATATGCAACAATTGAAATTTATTGTCGTAAATAACCTTTAAAATATGAGAATGACCGGAGATA
>JAQVEI010000138.1 GCA_028697695.1 Lentimicrobiaceae bacterium | reverse complement strand
AAAGAAAGGAAAAGTTATTCTAATCCCTGGTTTATTGGGAGATACCGAACCCAATAAAGTGATTCCGGAATATAATATTCAGGTTATTCTGGGGCTGGATGTATTTCTGGTAGAGGAGTTAAGAACTGCTCGCAGGTTTTTACGCAAATGCGGGTTCAAAGCTGATTTTGAAGATATAACACTATTTGTACTCAATGAACACACGGATGAGCATCAAATATCGGCTTATCTGGAGCCGGTATTTGAGGGCAGGTCTATAGGTTTATTGTCAGAAGCAGGATGTCCGGCAGTAGCTGATCCGGGCAGCAATCTCATAGCTATAGCACATTCAAGAGGGGTTGAAGTGGAGCCATTGGTTGGGCCTTCTTCAATTATAATGGCCTTAATGGCATCCGGTTTGAATGGTCAGCAATTTATTTTCCACGGCTATCTGCCAGCAAAATCCCCTGACAGAGAAAAACAACTCAAAGAAATAGAACGCGGGATCCATCAACAGGGCTACACCCATATATTCATAGAAACACCTTACCGAAATCGTCAGATGATGGCCTCTGTATTAAAGGTTTGCAGTCCGGGATTGCGTTTTAGTGTAGCCATTAACATCACTACTGAAAGTGAATATATCCGGACGTTAACCATAGCTCAATGGCGAAAGACGGCCTTTGAACCGGGAAAGCAACCGGCAGTTTTTTTGTTGGGATAATAAACAGCCGGTTACATAATATTTTTAGTGCTGATGACCGTGGGCCCCATGAACATGCCCATGGCTTATTTCCTCTTCCGTTGCATCGCGCACATCAATAACTTTTCCGGTGAAATGGAGTACTTTTCCTGCCAAAGGATGATTAAAATCCATCTTTACCTGGCTCTCACCAACTTCAACCACCTTGCCTTCGAGGGGATTACCTTCATCGTCCTGCATAGGAATGTAATTACCAACCTGAAGCATTTGTTCATCTATTTCGCCATCTACTTTAAAAATATCAATGGGTAGATCAATTACAGCCTGTGTATTTACCTCACCATAACCATCATCAGAGCTAAGTGTAAATTCAAAATTATCATTCACATTGAGCGACTCTATGTTTGTTTCGAACTTAGGCAGCAGGTTTCCGGCGCCAAATAAAAAGACGAGCGGTTGCTCTTTATCAGCTTTATCGATTACCTGACCCTGGTTGTTGTCAAGTTTAAGTTCATAGGTAAGTGAAACCACTTTGTTTTTTGAAATTGTCATTTTTGAATTATTAGTGATTAATGATTATACAACAAGGAGGGTTACCACAATGTTGAGCAAAGGTGCAAAGTTAATATTATTATCCGGGCAGTTTTTATTTAAGCAAATTTTTGTAATTTCCCCCGTTGATAAAAAAAATGGAAAACTCAAAATTATTCTCCGGATGACGCCCAATCAAGCGAGTGCTACAATAAATGAGCGACAAAGTTTTCAAGCGGAGGAAATTCTTCGCCTGGAAGGACTTGGTAAAAAATACGGAAGAATTTTGGCAGTTGACAATCTGGATCTTCGCATTTTAAAGGGGCAGGTTTATGGATTGCTTGGGTTAAACGGTAGTGGTAAAACCACTACTTTAGGTATGATATTAGGTATATTGCAGCCATCCCGCGGCAAATATTACTGGTTTGGTGAGCCGGCCAGGCCTACAACATACAAACGCATAGGCTCATTGCTGGAACGACCCAGCTTCTACCCCTATCTTAGTGCAACCAACAATTTAGAAATCGTTGCTTTAACCCGTGGCGTAAATAAAATTGAGGTGGAGCCGGCACTTCAAATGGTTGACCTTTACAAGCGCAGAAACCATAAGGTTCAAACTTTTTCCTACGGCATGAAACAACGCCTGGCGCTTGCTTCTGCCTTGTTGGGAAATCCAGAAGTGCTGATACTGGATGAACCCACCAATGGACTTGACCCCGAGGGCATTTTTGAAATACGGAATATAATTACAGGTATTGCCTCAAAAGGAACCACAGTTCTTATGGCCAGTCACCTGCTTGATGAGGTTCAAAAGACCTGCACCCATGTTGCCATTCTTCAAAAGGGAAAGAAAAAATACAGTGGCGCAGTGGGCGACCTGCTTAACGGAGGTGAGACACTGGAATTGTCGGCAAACGACATGCAGACTTTGGAGCGGCTTGTAATGACACTCCCGGAGTATAGCTCGCATAAAGTGAGTAATCATTTACTGGAACTCAAAATGAATGTGAAGATCGATGCCGCCGAAGTAAACCGGTTTTTACATCAACACGGCCTAAGCTGTTCCTATATAAACATTCATAAGCAAAGTCTGGAACAAAATTTCCTGGAGATACTTCAGCAGTCCACCGAATAAAAATGCATTCAATGAAAGAGAAGTTTTTGGTACTAATGAAATCAGAATGGATAAAAATTTCACATTACCGTTCATTTCAGATACTTACACTGGCATACATTGTAATTCTAATGCTTGTGTACATTTTTGCACAACGCTTTGTAACCAACATAACCATTCAAAGCAACGATACAGCCATTGCCCCCTTCGCGCGACTTTCATTTTACCACCCGCAATCAATATGGCAAAACTTTACCTATGTGGCCGCATACTTCAAAATATTCCCCGCTTTATTGATTATACTGTTGATAACCAATGAGTTTTCATTTTTCACTATGCGGCAACAACTAATTTCGGGAATGAGCCGTAAAGACTTTATAGCGGGAAAATTGCTTGTGGTATTTATGTTATCTCTTGGTATAGTGTTACTGATAGGTGTTGCTGGTTTTATTTTAGGAACAATTCATCAAGGCACAAACAATATCTCCTTGATTAACAAAGGAATATGGTTTTTACCTATCCATTTACTTGAGCTGGTTACCTATCTTAGCTGTGCCATGTTGGTTGCTTTTATGCTCAGGCGTTCGGGTATTGCAATCATAGCATTTGTTTTATACAGCCTGATTGGAGAGCGTATTTTGAAATTTTTAATGCCCGGAGACAGTGGCGATTATCTTCCGTTGAACGCGGCTGGTTCATTAATTCCATTGCCAAATAACGAGATTACTACCTTAATGGGATTAAGCTTCAGAAATACAATTGAAATTTCAACGGTAGCCACCTGCCTGTTTTATTGTTGTCTGTTTACGGTACTTGTTTATTTAATTATTCGCTGGCGCGATGCCTGAAACCATAGTGGAATCAGGGTTTGGAGGTGGTAAAAATGAGCATTTATAAGGGCGGTCAATAGCGTGAGGAGGAGGTGCAAAACGGCCTCTGTATTTTTTTAAGTTTTCATTTTGCATTACACTCTGCATATAGATTCCGAATAGCGGAAGAGCTGTTCGCAATGCTTCACCGGTTTGGGAGGTTCGGAAGTGAACGCTTGGATACTCCCCTCCTACCCATATGCCGGTTACCAGACGGGGTGTAACGCCAACAAACCACCCATCGGCGAAGTTTGAGGAAGTGCCGGTTTTCCCACCAAAGTCAGTCTGATAGCGAAAGAGGTCAAAACTCCATAGCCCCTGGGTTGTACCGCCCGGTTCGGTTAAGCCGGAGCGGAGCATAATTTCCATCAAAAAAGCATCATTCTCACTTAAAACCCTTTGATTGTGAGGCTTGTGCAAGTATAAGACCTTATCATCGTGTGTAGTAATTTTGGTAACCAACACCGCTTGATTAAATTCACCCCGGTTTGCCAAAGCTGCATAGGCATTCACCATTTCAAGCAAAGTAACTTCACTTGAACCAAGTCCTATGGAAGGCACATTTTTTAAGGGTGAACGTATGCCAAAACGTCTGGCTATCCCGGCTATTTTATCCCAGCCGATTTCGGCGGTTAGCTGAACTGCTACAGAGTTGATCGACTGAGCGAATGCGCTTTTGAGCGTCAAACTCTTACCACTAAATACCCAGTTCGCGTTTTGAGGAGCCCATACTTTCTTTTCTCCATTCTCCAGGTAGTTAATTCTGTATGGTTTATCTATTCTGCGATCACATGGGCCCAATCCTTTTTCAAAAGCAGCAGCATACACAAAAGCCTTAAACAGCGAACCGGGCTGCCTGCGTGTCTGGTTAACGTGGTCATATTTGAAATACCGGTAATCAATGCCTCCTATCCAAGCTTTTATATGCCCGTTGGTTGGGTCAATACTTACCATACCGGAATTTAAAATACGGGCATACCATGCAATGGAATCGAGTGATGAAAGCAAGGTATCCTTTTGCCCACTCCATGAAAACAGTGTCATTTTATGTGGCAGGCTCAGTGCTTTCATGGCAGAATCATGATTATTGTTGAAATGCTTTAACCATGTGGCATAAGCGGGTGTTTGCCGGGCCAGGGTTTCAATAAAATCTTCAATGGTTTCACCGCGGGCATTTACCCATGGTTGACGACCCTGCCAGTGAAGGTCAAATTTTTCCTGTAATGACTTCATATGAATATGCATGGCATCCCGCGCCTGCTTTTGTAATTCCGGGTCAATGGAAGTGTAAATTTTTAATCCGTCACGGTAAATATTATAGCCTGATGACTTGCACCACGATTTTAACTCATGAGCCACGGCAGCTTTTACATAAGCAGCATCCTCATCCTGCAGGTATTGGTTAAACTTTAGCGATAGTGGCAGTTTGCTCAGGGAATCGGATTCATGCTGACTGATAAAACCATAATTTGCCATTTGAAAGAGTACATCATTGCGTCTTTTTAAGGCATTGCGTGGTTTTAATACCGGACTGTAATAGGTTGGAGCCTTAAGCAAGCCCACCAGCAGGGCTGCTTCCTGGGTCAGCAAATTGGAATGATGCTTATTAAAAAATGTTTCAGAAGCTGCAACAATGCCAAAAGAATTGCTACCAAAGTCAACGGTATTAAGGTAAAGTGAGAGAATTTGGTCTTTTGAAAACAAAGTTTCCATTTTAATTGAGCTGATGTATTCTTTGGTTTTGGAAATGAGGATGCCAAGACCAGGTACCTGTTGCAAAATACCTTTCTTTTCACTTGTACGTGTTTTGTACAGATTTTTAATCAATTGCTGGGTAATGGTACTGCCACCCCGCTGATTGCCTCTAAGGGTACTGTAAAATGCTGCAGCAGTGGCTTTAAGGTCAATACCGTGATGATGATAAAAACGAATGTCTTCTGCTGACAACAGCGCATGGACTAAAACCGGAGATAATGAATTGCCCTCCAGAGGAGAACGGTTTTCGACGTAATAACGCCCTATGAGTTTTCCATCGGCTGAGTAAAGGCGTGAACTGTTGTCATTTCGCGGATTTTTCAGTTCAAAGAGGTCGGGCGATGGGCCAAACAAATTGAAAAGGTTAAAATCAACGGCCAGCACCAACATCAAAAAAATCAATATCCCCTGTGCAAGCCTCACAACAAGTTTTTCCCACAAACGCACGGCACTACGGGGCATACCGAAAAAAACAGCAATAAAACGCTTGAAGAGATATTTGCAAATATTCCAGACTTTATAAATCCATGCCGGTTTCATTCCAGGGGTATCTATGGGAGATGGATGTGCTTAAAATAACAAATCAGGTCAATTATTTTACTGTTTTATAGATTAACATGTGTAACTTTACAAGCAGCATTTCGTCGAATTTATTAAACTGACAAACCGCTCATTTGTTTAACAAGATCCGTATAACCAACACGAAATAAGAAGAAGAGACACAATTGCATGAAAAGCAAGATTTCACTCAATAAAATCGGAATTACTTTTATAGTTTGGATGATTTTTCCTGCTACATATATTTTCGCGCAAAGCAACCCTAATTCCTACTTAAAAGCTGCCATTGAAGCTACCAATCAGAAAAATTATTCAAAAGCAATAAAATATTGTGACACGGCTGTAATGCTCAACAGCATTTTTACAGAGGCATACTTTCATCGGGGATACAATAAACTCAAGCTGAAAGATTTCACCGGTGCCAAAGTGGATTTTACAATTTGTCTTGAATTGAATCGCAACAACCTGAGTGCTTACCTTTATCGTGCTTACACCAACCAAAAGCTGGGGAACCATTGGGATGCGGGCAAAGATTATTATAATGCCCGAAAGCTGGATGCCATGGCGACCATTACCTTTTTCACGCTTAACCTGTTTAAGTCCTAAATTAATTGAAACCTGCCTCATCCAAATGACTAAGCCTTTGAATCATAGAAGGATGTGAATAATTCACAAATACATAAGCCGGATGAGGAGTAAGGTCGGATAAATCATCAGATGCCAGTTTTTTTAATGCAGATTTGAGTGATTGGCCATAATGGTATGATGCAGCATAGCCGTCAGCCTGAAACTCAAAACGACGTGAAATATAGTTCATAGCCAGGGAGAGTGTAATGGACACCGGAGAATACAATAATCCGAACATGATGATTCCAATATAAAATGGTTTGCCCTCTATGCCTAATGCATGGTAAATTTCAGGTCTGCCCACAATCAGAGAGAATATCCAGAACATGATCCCCATATTTACAATCGACAATATCATTGAATAAATGATGTGTCGTTTGCGGTAATGTCCAATTTCGTGAGCTACTATGGCTGCAATTTCTTCATTATCCAGCTTTGAAGTCAGG
>JAQVEI010000137.1 GCA_028697695.1 Lentimicrobiaceae bacterium | reverse complement strand
ACTATAGTTAGCAATGTATTATCTGTTTCTTTCAAATTTTCGGCTAAACTTTTTAAAGCCTCCTTCCCGTCTGGGTATTTTGGAGTATAGTTCTTAAAATCATCGGAGTGAACCCGTGAAATTATGTCTGTTGCCTGCGTGTAACCTACCAAATACTCCCTACCCTCTTTCTTAAAATAGTGTTTGGGCTCAAAGGATGCTCCCCCGTCCAAATCATTGATTAATCCACCCTCATTAATATTCCAGGTTGCTTTGAATAATTGCCCGGTACTTTTGTCAACAAATAGCATTATTGATTTTTCAAAGAAATATCTTAGTATAATAAATGAATCCGACTCAAGAACAGTTGAAAGGTTAATATATCTATTAAAATCATCGACTTCCATAGTATGGTCATATTTGGGCGATCTGAGATCCGAAGGTTCAAAAAGAAAAGATGCCTGGTAATTCAAATCCTGAGAAATCGAAAAAACTGTGTCATTAATGCTGTTCCAGTAATAAATCTTGTCTCCATATTCATACACACCTCCGGGTGAACCATAGTTAGTTTTGAATGATGGCACATAGTTATACTTTTCCTTTATAAGGTTACCTGCAGTATCAATCACGATCCAATCATAGACTGCTTCTCCAAAAGAAATATACTCGAAAACTACTAATTTTGAATCCCGGAATCTGATCTCAGAGAAATGCCCGGGATATTTTTCGAGAGATATGTCCCCAAGGTAGGATCCATCCAAAGAAAATTTCAGTATTTTCTTTTTGTCAAGCAGGTATAGGATCCGACCATCCTGGTCAATGGCGTATCTGAAACCTAAAATATATTCCCCGGGGCCGCGTCCCCGTTTTCCATACATTCTTACCATTTTGCCTGACTTATCCAGTGCAAACATCCCGTTATCTTTCTCGTTGAGATAAATCGTATCATTGATTATTTCGGTCCTCTGAAAGTAGATACTCATAGTATAACTGTTATCCAAAGGGACATAAGTTATTTCATCGGCTAATGAAGATAATGTGATTTCATGGCCAGCAGTCTTGCCTAAATCAATTTGAATGATTTCATTATCAGAACTTTTGCAGGAAGTGATAAAAAATATTATAAAAAGGAAACAAGATATTTTCATGATGCGAGTGAATTTGTGGACTTATCCAATAGTAGACTTAATTCATTAAAATCACTTTACATAGTCTGAAGGTAACAGAGGCTGATCATCGGTGATCAACCTCTGTTACCGAAAGTTTTAATTCATAGTCAGGTCTCAGAACCCTACGGATAGTATGTAGGCTCTGCCCCATAGGCAGAACACATATCCTTACAATCGTCTAAACTCGGAGCAGATCCGCTAATAACAATTTGACCTTCAGAATTAAGACAGATGCAAACGCCGCCAGGGGTTTTAACCCCTCCTACAAGACATAGCAGGTCCTCATTTCTAAGCACCCTTTCAGAACTAATATTTATCTCATTATTCTTTTTCATTTTAGTAAAAATTAATCTGTTAATTCTAGTTTCAGATGTCATGTCTATCCTTTCAATGACCGGGACTTTCCCATAATAGAATTAAGCTATCTTTGCCTCTTCACCTCCTTTCTTTTAAGGAAGGTCCGGGCAGAGAGCTACGGTAGCAAAATCCTGTAATGCTTTCTGCCCTTCTCTTCAGGTTTGAATCATAGCTTCCTTTATTTCACTTACTTCGCCCTCAATCTCCTCAGTAAGAAAATTGAGATCTTCCAAATCGTATATTTTCGGTAAAGGATAGTCATTTACAAATACAGCCGGCACTCCAACTATATTATTTGCCTTAAAGAGCTCTGAATTAGTAAAAATATACTCGGAGATTAAATTTTTATCTTTGACTGTTTGATTTCCACTTAATAGTTCTTTCCGCTGATTTGGAGAAGCAACATACCATTGTTCAATAAGACCAGGAATCAATCTTTTTTCTCCAGTCTCAATCAAGGAAATGAGAAGAGCTGTCATTTGTGTGGATAATTCATCCCTGGGAGATCCCAATATTAGTCTGATCCTGATTTTCGTGTTATTTTCAATCAAGCCCATAACTGACTTGTACATCTTTGCACAATAGGTGCAGTAGAAACTTAAGAAAACACTTAATGTTATTTTGCTCGCTGGTTCACCAAAGATCAGAGAATGCTTACTTACCGGGATCTCTATCTTTCTGCCCCGCTTTAACTGAGTGAAAAAGAACGACGGATCTCTCTTCACTTTGGCCAATCTTAGGTGAAGGCTGTCAGTCTCCTTGGCCAAACTGTAAAGGACCTTAATGAGAAGGGTGATAACCAATACGATACCGAAAGTAATAACAGTCATTCCTATGGCCCGTATTGTGATCATTTCAACTGAAACAGAATTCACTAATAGTATGAATTCTGAAATCAATAATGCTTGTACCGAAAGACAAAGGGGACACCATTTCCTTACTTTAAGTCCCTGATATAAGACTGAAAAAAAAGGGTATGGCACTGCAGCAACTGCAAATATGGAAAGAAGGGGTATTGCTTCAGTATAAGACAAATTAAACAGAAGTAAAAGTCCACTACCGAAAAATGCTACTCCAATGTCTGCCCAGCCAATGGCCCCGAATATTTTAGATGCCCCGCTTCTGGTAACAGCACTACAATTCACATTTGTACTTATGTGGCACAACTTATCAGTAAGGGTACTATGAATATCAAGTTCACTAAGGAGTAACAGCAGAGAAATGATAACCCCCGTCAAATTTATCAATACGAGGATTATGAACTTGCTCGAAAGGGTTTCGTTTTCTACTACGTTTAAAACCAGACCATATAAACATGTGAAAAGAAACAGAATAAAAACAAAGGGAACAATTGCATTTTTAGAGATTTCCTCTCTCTTGTTCTCCTTATAGTCTTTTTCTCCTGACTTCTCTGTTGGTTCAAGAAGGATTACTACTCCGCTCCATAATTCAAAGAAACTCTTAGTGCTTACCACTTTCCTGCCTCTGCACGAATCAGCATATACAATTTTATGTTTACCTATTTTATAAATAAGCAAAATCTTCCCACCCCCTTCATTTGTATGGGCAATAAATGGCTTTGAAAGTCCCAAGAGTTCATTCTCATCAACTTTCAGTGGATAATAGTCCAAATGAATACTCTTAAGCAGATCACATACACTCTTCAAGGTGGGATACTCAGGGTGAGGTTGCAAGTACCTACTGATGGTTGCCTTTCTGACCTTTACTTTATAGAATGACAAAGCCCGATAAACAACCTCAATGACATTACTATCGCCGCCTGAGCTAAAAAACATACCAGAACAGTTAGTTTGACAGGTTTAAAACTACAAAGTATATTTATAAGAAATCCCGGAATTATCGGGAATTATCGGGAATAATTAAGCAAAACTGTCTTGGATTTACCAATCTGTCACTTGCAGTATATAAATGTAATCTGGGCTTATAGTCTGTTCCTGGGGAATGATTTTGTAGATATTGAACTTGTTTGGCATCGAAGGTCAAATGTCTGAATATAATATTTCGATGTTATCAGGTTTTGGTCTTTTTGTGTCTGCAGTCATGTACTTGCCGAGGAGGTCATCCCTGAAGTTTATGTCGGCCTTTGTAAGGGCCTGTCTGGCGCTGGTGAGGCTGGTTTTTTACTCGAAGTCCTCAATGACAGCCAGCAGCTGGCCGGTTTTCACCCTCCGGCCGTTATTCACATACAGTTCTTCGATTATTCCGTTTACCTTAAACGGTACGACGGCCTTTCTCAGGGAGAATGCCTTGCCGTTGCTGATGATCTCGTGATAGAATGTTGACGGTTCGAGTCTGACTGTTTTAACGATTACGGCCTCGGGCCGCGATGTTCTTCTTGCCAGTTCTTCAGTGTTATCTGTCTGTCTCGATTTGCATGACACGAGGATTATTAATGCGCAACCAAGAGCGATTGCAAAAAGCCGTTGAATGAATGCCCTTTTTTCCATCAGGTAACGGGGTTAATACATTATTGACTATTCAGGATTGATCTATCAAAATTAAAATAAATTACACGAATTCTATCTATATAAGATACGCAAACTGCTGGCCTGATTAATAAAGAGCGAGATTGTACGTATCATCAGAATTTGTTATTGTTTTAGGTTTTAGTAAGCAACTATTTGAATCTGCAAACCATAATTATAGGGTTTGATTTATCATTTGTTGAGTTAATCAAGTCTCGTAATCTTTTTGCAGTTTGTTGATCTTTGATTTCAATTCCCGTAAATTCCTCATATCCAAGATATCGTTTTAAGGTCAATGGCTCAAACCAGGTAAGCAAGTCTCCCTGATCTGAAATGCCCTTTGGCCAGAATGGGTACCCTCCATCGATATCATTTACAAATCCATGATCAAGAATCTCATAATCAAATATGACATTCCCTCCTTTCAGATCCTTCTTGTTTAAAAAAACTGCTTTTATAGTATTGTTGAATCCACAGTCTATCAGAAAATAGCTATTTGTCTCAAATAAAAAGTACGGGAAAGGACTTTTGCTATCTCCCGGGGCAATAGCTTTTGACAGGTGTCCATAATAAAACCTGTAAGCAGGAATTAGTTCCATCTTGTCGCTGAACCTGTAAACTGTGTCTGTATCCGTTTCCCATACTGAAAGAGTATCTCTTAAGATGTAAAAATTAAAAAATGTGTTTAATCCGGCTTCAAGCTTTGTTTCACCAGAATGATCAGGATAATATCTCCCTTTCAGGAGTAGGTCCTCAGAGTAGGCAGAGATCTTATACATGTCATTATCAAGAGACCATGGTAATTGGGTGTATAACAGTAACTCATCATTGAAAGAAAACATAGCTAAAAATCCAGTTGAAAGGCTAAGTTCATCCAGAAACTCTCCCTGAAGATTATATTTCAAAATTTTCATTCCATTATCCAGAATAAAAAGTATTCCGTTTTGAATGGTAAAATCCCATATATTAAGATGCTCTCCCGGTCCACGGCCTGTGTTTGTAATTGAAAACAGGTATTGCCCATTTGTCAGATAGATGAACAGTCTGTTAAACTCATCTAAAATTATCACCTTATCTTCAAACAGTTTTACTTTTTTAAATGACCCCGGTATGGCTTCAATTGTAAATTCAGGTTGAATATAGAAAATACTATCAGTGCAGTCAGAAAGATTTACCCTGATATCCTTGTTCAGAAGTGGAATCAAATTAATGCTTACCATATCTTCCCTCTTCCCTTTGCCCGTACAGGCAGCAATAAGAAAAGACAAAACCACCAAAGTAATGGTCCTCAATTCTTTCATTGCCATCTTATTAAAAATTTTGAATCTTCAAAGCTCTCACATTTTTGACAGCAGACTACCTGACTCTGAATATCTTTAGCTTACATAAGACTTTCTCTTGTTTGTCCCCCCCATTTTTTGCATCGGGTAAGAGATTATTACACTATTGACTATCAAAGGATGATCTATCAAATTTATTAAAATTTCAATCAGGCTGTTCAATTTGCTCAGTAACAGCATGATTTTCCTTTTTCACCTGCAGAAGGTGCAGTATTTCATTGACCTTCTCAGCCGGGATCATACCACTCTCCAACATGATACCTGCTTTTTTTAATTTTTGTCTGAGAGTTTTTGGATCAATGCTCAATTCAGCAGCTATTTCTTGTCTGGAAAAGAAATACTTGTTCATAATGACTTTGTATTGATCAAACAGCAGGTATAAAAGTAAACAGAAATATGCTATCTGCCAAACCAGTCAAATGATTTATTATTAATAGACTGAGCGTTAAAATAAAAATATGGCGATAAGGATTCTTGACAGTTTATAGTGTTAAAAAAAACGTGACCTGATTGTTCTTAAGTAGCTGTCTGTAAATTCCGGGGCATTTTCATAAGGAACAAATACAAAATGAATAGTCAAATCAGGATATATTAAAAAAAATAATGGGACTTCTGATTGAAGCATGTTTTGCTCTTCATTCTTTAAACAACAGACTGGTTTACCATAAAACGAATCCCTAAACTTATCTTCAATCCCTCTTGTCAGCAGAATCACATTTCTGTTTTCCCGGTAATTAGGAAACCATTCAATTAGCTTACTAACTGAAAAATTTATACATGGAGTGCACATGTCGTCAGTGAAATACAATATAATGGTCGTATCCTGACATAATTCAGACATCCTTAAAGTCCTAATTGTATCGCTTCCTAAGTATAATGGGAAGTCGCCTAGATGATCTAGTTCAAGGCCCAAGGCATAAGTGAACTGACCAAGTAATGGATAGTAATACGGCCCTTTATTTTCTAGAATTTCACCATTCTTATTTTGACGGCTGGTCCTTCTTTGTTTTGTATGAGAATAGGTATTAATCGAGGTAATAACTACTAATATTAAAATCCCAATGGTCAGGAAAGTATCCCCTCTTGTTCTAATCTGCTTCATCAGGGCTTAAAATAATATTTAACCAAAAATGGATTATCTGAGAGTCCTATCTTTTTGAATTTATCATAATTCACTGAATCAAGGGTATTCGGATTAATATAGAAGTCTTTTTTTGCAGGATCTACCGATGTTAAAATATAATCCTCCCCTGAATCCCAATTTAGAACTAACCCGATTCTTGTGCCATTTACACTGGCAGAGGTAACGT
>JAQVEI010000136.1 GCA_028697695.1 Lentimicrobiaceae bacterium | reverse complement strand
TAAGTGCCGGGATTATAATGGGTATCAATTCGTGTGGATTTACCAGCAAACCCAATGTAAGAAACATCACCAACTGAAACAACCATGCTAGTCCGTCAAAAAAGTTAAGTGAGGAGCGTTTATGAATAAATTTTGAATTGCCGATTACCAGTCCTGCCACATAAACCGCCAAAAACCCATTGCCTTTGATGAAGTAAGTAAACGAAAAGATAAACATACAAAATGTAAACACCAGGATAGGATAGAGTGAGGCATTGTCGATACGTAATCTGTTGATAATAAGCACCGAAACTTTACCGAGCAAGAAACCGGCGATTGCGCCAATTCCAAGCTGCAGCAAAACCAGGCCGGCAGCCATCCAATAGTTGGGTGCCGTGCCCATGGTAATAATTTCTACCAGCGTAATGACCAACACATAGGCCATGGGATCGTTGCTGCCACTTTCCAGTTCGAGCATGGGGCGCAGGTTGTTTTTTAACTGCAGGCCTTTGGAACGCAGGATTGAAAATACTGATGCAGAATCAGTTGACGACATGGTGGAAGCAAGCAACAAGGCAGTGATGAGGCCAATGCCCGCGGAGGACATGGTCAAACCCAATATCCACCATATAAATAAGCCAGTAAACAAGGCCGTCAAAAATACACCCAAAGTGGCCAAAATAACGCCCTGGGCAATAATGGGACGTATCTCCGACAACTTGGTATCCAAACCACCGGAAAACAGGATAATGGCCAAAGCCAGGGTGCCAATGGTTTGGGCAACCTGTATGTTCTCAAAATGAATCCCCACACCATCACTGCCACTGAGCATACCTACCGCCAAAAACAACAACAATGCCGGCACCCCCAGCCGTGCACTGAACTTGCCGGCTATAATGCTGAGCAGAAAAAGTATAGATAACCCCAGTAAAATATGCTCTATTTGAACAACCATGTTAACGCTTTAATCACCTTCCGGATTACACCTAATCTTATGATGTTATATCTTCAATCCAAGGGACTAAATTAATCAAAATTTTAAGAAAAATGCTGCCGGCACTTTAACTATTTTACAAAGTGCACATAATGTGATACATACATATAAAATTTATCATGTATGAAAAGATAGTAAGCGGCTATAGGGGCATGGTCACTATAAAAATGATTACCAGCACCCAACGTTCAACAGTGTACTGTTTTACAAAACACAAAATATTTAAGTTAACGGCCCTGACATTGGATTGCGGCAAATCGGGTGAAGGCCTGTCCTGCTGCCGGCAGGATTGATCTTTATTTTAAAATTCCATTTTTGAAGTCATGAATAAGCTGCTCTACCGATAGTCCTTTTTGCTTTATCATACCTTCTATATTGTTTTCAGCGTAAGCGGCTTTGAAGGCTTCAAGGCCCACCAGCTTTATCATGTACGCTACAAATAGGCCAGAAATACTGTAATGAGCCATATTTTTAAAAAATTCGACATTGGGCGCCGTCACCAGCGCTGGAGTGAGCAGTTCGTGCTTATCCCGGAAGACATTGAGGTCATTATTATAAGCGGTTTCACTAAAAAAGTAGTCGGTGAATTGCCTGAAACCTTCCATAAAGAATGCAGATGGATTGTCCCCAATTTTATCTGCGATAATACTGTGGCCTGTTTCATGCTTAAAAGTTGGCAGATCAAATCCCGTAATGTGGTTGATGTCGCCGAAAGACTTTCCATAAATGGTTTGCCACAGCGGAGCAGCGATAAAATAATTCAGCTCTCCCGGTAAATTATAACAATAGGTATTGATATGCCGGATGTTTAGTGTATCCACGTTCAGATAATGGCAAAGTTGTTTCACATAATCATCCAATTCAATGCCCAGAGAATCAGACAATGAATCCTGTGTGAAAGTGCAGGCAAAATTTAGTTTAAAATAGCGGCTGCTTATTATCCGGCAAAAGTACACTTCCCTAAGTTTATCCATATCGTTGAGCTGGCTTTCTGCCGAAGTCAAAGAATGGTCGCCCGAATAGACGATTTCATTTCCATGAAAAACATAAAGTTGATAGGCCCCTGCCAGAAATCCTATGTAAGTCAGGGAATATTCCTCACCATTGTGACAGGTGTAAATCCGTTTTCCGGAAGGGTGCATATAATAAAAGGCGTCCTGGGGTTGATTGAATCTTCGTCCTTTAAACACAAATCCATCCTCAATAATCTGAAATGGAAGGTCAATAATAACTTGTGAACTGAATTTGTTCGCCGGTCCAAAAAACTGAACCTTCTTCAGGGTGTCCGTAGCTTGAAATTCGGATTCATGCTTGTAGGTGTAAATGGGTTTGTCTTTCCAGAAAACAAAGTTCTCAAGAGCGTGGATATCGTTCGATGGTATATTATAATTATCGGGCATTACCACGAGAATGGTGTCTGCATCGTAGAAGTGCAGCATGGCTTTCAAAGAATCGTCCATGGGAATAAATCCCGGCATCTGAGCGATGGACGTAAGACTTAGCATGCATGCCATGAAGATAATACTAATGCCTGATGACAAAATGTTTAACGGTTTCATATTTTCTGTATTGAGCGCTTGATTTTAAGCAAAATTAACAGCTGTTGAGGCGGTGGGCTAATTAAACAGGATGGAAGGGTAAAATAAATGGTTGAATGTGCTTAATTGCCGGGTGGAGGTTGAAAAATTATCAAGTTTAAAAATTGGAAGGGCAAAGCCGTAAGCGTGCACAAACACAGGAGGTGAAGCAGGCGAAATAATAAGTGGATATGAGTTTTTCATCAAGCTATACCGTAGGAAACATCAATAAAGGTTAAACAACCTGTAAAGTCCTGAGAAGGTGTAATCCTGAATAAAGGAGGGAAATGCCTGCAACGGCAAAAGAAAAAACCTTCCCTACCTGTTCAACCACCGCTTAAACTCCGCCGAGCGGTCAATGCTCACTATGGTTTCAAAGGGATCATCTGCTTTGGGGATAAGCTCAACCTTCACTCTGGATCTGGAATATGCCCACATGCTTGAAATGGCGTTAATGTTCACCAGATATTTCCGGTTAATCCGGAAAAAAATTTCGGGGCTGAGCACGGCCTCCAATTTTTCGAGAGTATATTCAACAGGGAATGAATTTCCCTGAAAAGTGCGCAGATAAACTCCTTTTTCCAATACAAAGAAGTAGGCAATGTCCGGAACCTCAACTTTTTTAATCTTATCTCCTATCTGTATCAGAAACCTCCTTTTAAATTCGGGTTCACGATTTTGCAAACGGGCCAATATCTCTTCAAAATCAATGCTGTAAGCTGATTTCAGTGAGCTGAACTTTTTAAGTGCCTCTGTCAGGTCACTTTTGCGAATAGGCTTTAACAGATAGGAAATACTATTGAGATCAAAGGCTTTAATGGCATACTGATCGTAGGCAGTGGTAAATATTATTGGCGTGTTCACCGTAACCTGCTCAAAAATGCTGAAGCTAAGGCCATCCGAGAGTTGAATGTCGAGAAAAATTAAATCTGCGGAATGTTGCGAAAGCCATTTTACCGATTCTCTTATGGACCCTATCTTCCCCAAAACCTGAATCATCGGGTCAATTTCGCGGAGCATCGCCTCCAGTTTGTCAGCGGCGAAATTTTCATCTTCAATGATCAGTATATTCATCTGTATCAATTTTGATTAAAGGTATTTTAGCCACATAGTGCTGGTCTGTTATCCTGAACGATGGTTCGCTTGTGCCGATTAGCGCATATCGTTTGATCAGGTTTTTTAGCCCGAGGCCGGTTGAAGTTCCTGAAACCTTCGCCTGAATGTTGTTCCGCACTATCAGCGTTTCGCCTTCGCTAAAGATTTCAATTTTCAACGGTTTGGCTTCATTAACAATGTTGTGTTTGATGGCATTTTCGAGCAACACCTGAAGCGAGAGTGGTGGCACCACCCTTTCAAGCAGCTCAGCCGGAATATCCACTGTAAAGGTAAGGTTTTCGCCATATCGGATTTGCTGCAGAAACAGATAAGAGCGCATGAAATCCAACTCCTTGCCAAGCGTCACCACCGGTTGTTCGATGATTTCGAGCACATAACGGTATACCTGTGAAAACTCATCAATAAACAATTGTGCTTTGGGCACATCTACATTGATGAGGCCCGAAAGCACATTTAAACTGTTGAACATGAAATGGGGATTGATCTGACTTTTCAACATTTCAAACCTTATCTGCGAAAGCTCCTCCTGCAGGGATTCAGCCTGCTGCCTGCTTTGCCGACCTTCGTTGTAATAAATCCAGCCTTCGAGTACCGACATTAGCAACAGGTTAACTACGCTATAAATCATAGCATTGTAGATGAGTACTCCTTTGAAGTCCTCGGTGTATGGACTGAGCCAGTGTGCAAACAGTGTTATTATTGTAGATATCAAAACGGCAATAAATACGGCAAAGCCAAACTGCACTGTAAGGCGCATAAACACTTTTTTTCCCCAGGGGGCCACGCTGTTCAGATAACGAATCACATACAGATCGGGATAAGCGATAAGGAAACCGGCCACCAAACCAAGCAGCGAACCCCGCAACAGACGCAGGAAGAAATGCGGCCACCCCTCCAATAAATGATACCCGCTCAGGTGGTTGTATGAGATTATAATGATTTCTATGACAACCGTTAAACCCAACAGCAGGGCAAAAAGCCTGCTGAATGGAAAATAACGATGGATTTTTTTAATACACATGGCAGTCAGAAAGATATAGCTTGAGCCGGAACAATCATTACATTATTTGAATAAATGCAGGTCAATGTACCCGGTGCCACCCCTGCTTTTGTATTTGAGTTTCCAGTAACCGGGTCGGGCATCGTAAATCTCATTGATGTGCACTTCAACAGGTGCAACCAGGATTCGTGAATAAACCGGCTCACCGTCGGGATCACTCAGGTTTACTTCCATTTGTCCTTCGCTTACGCGGATAAATCCAGTCAAATATACGTGATTATCACTTCCGGAAAAATCTGCAACGACTAAACCTGACGAATTTTTATCAAAGCTACAATCAAATCCAAAATTCATATAAGCCTCCTTTTCGCAAGATAATAACAATAGGAAGGGCAAATACAATATATAGTTTAGTGTTTTCATATCACTTAGGTTTTTTTGATTCTAATCAGGGAAATCGATTGGTTTTTTATAAATCCGTTAGAATTTCCTCACAATACCCATGCGGATGGAAACGTATTGGTAATTTAGCTCCCTGCTGATGCCCTCGTAAGTCGTTTCCCGCGACAGGGAATTAAACTTAATGCCCGGTGTGAGTTTCCATTTGGAATTCAGGGGGATTTCAATTCCGCCGGCCAACTGAAATCCAAGTCCATGACCGGTATCATTAATGATGGCACCGTCTGCATTTTCGGTTTCTATGTGGTTGTAAAGTCCGGCCACCCTCACATAGTAGGAAAGGCCAGAACCATCAATGGGATGGCTGAAATTCAGTCCAAACACATATCCGGTTTCTTCAAAACACATATCATCACCGGCAAAGGAATGTCTGGCCGGTAGCGTATTCCAGCCCCAGCCGGCATAAAGCCCCAGGTGTGGCATGAAGCGGTAGTGAAACAATCCTTCGAAGCCAACGCCTGTTTGTGTATTAGCTCCTTCAATTTTCCGTGTGGCCAGAGATGCCCCACCATTTAATTCAAAGCCAAATCTTTTTCCCGCTTCCTGGGCAAAAATGCTTCCTGCAAATAAAAGAAATAAGGACAATGTAATTGCTTTTGTTTTCATGATTTTGGGTTTTTAATGGTTGATTTTAAGTTTCATGAAGCAAAAGTAATGTGCCCTAACGGCCAATAAAAAGGAAGCAGGACGAATGCGTAAAATTGGAAGGTGAAGGTGGGGTATTTGGAGGTGAACGGGAGTATAAAAAACTTCCTTGCCTTATCAATATTTGCTGGTCGGGTCTTAATATTCATCCGGGTCTGCCGGAAACATACACGGGTTTTTTATGCTATTTGGCCCCATTCTATGATTTATATTACGGTGCGCTGCACCTTGTTGTCATTCTGACCTATTCTTTTACAAATAGTGGGGTGCGCTGCACCTGAAAAAGAGCAACACAGTGACGTAATGTTTATGAAGCCTGTAGGGGTTCAACTATAAATAACTATAGGTAAGCAGGCAGGACTTTCCGGGCCATAGCTATCTTTTACCGGGGAAGTTAAGGATTAGTTCAACCCCGCTGGCGTATTGAAGATAATTGGAAAATTAACCCCGGAGGGGTCTAGCTTTGAATAACCCCCAATGGAGCATAGAAGATGTAACCAATACACCTGGTGTAACTGCGGCAAACAATCCCGGATTGTACAAGGTGCTTACGGAATGGGCATTAAAGTTCAAGGAAATTGAATGGGTAAGGTCTCAGGAAGGCAAGCACAATAAAGGGCTTTAAAGGTCATTGTCTTTCCCAAAACCATACCTAATCAATTGAAAGGCAAATAAAATGCACGCCAAAATGAAAAGTGCAGTTACAATAAAGGATAAAATGTTGCTGAGCATGACGCTAATTTTTATACAAATATTAGGTAAATGAGCACAAATATCAATACCAGAAAAGGAACGTCCTTTTCATCCGCTTTGCAATTGCATTTTCAAAAAATTATAGTAAAACTGCTCTATGGGTAGCATTTTTTGGTCACAT
>JAQVEI010000135.1 GCA_028697695.1 Lentimicrobiaceae bacterium | reverse complement strand
CGGCTGAAGAAATTATACTTGACCTGATTGACAGCGGCTTAAAAGGCCGTGGCGGAGCCGGTTTCCCCACCGGGTTAAAATGGAAATTTACCAGAAACGAGCCCGGTGAAGTGAAATATGTGATTTGCAATGCAGACGAAGGCGAACCGGGCACGTTCAAGGACAGGGAAATTTTGGATCGCGTTCCGGAAAAGATATTTGTCGGCATGACCATTTGTGCCTATGTTATCGGAGCGCGGGAAGGTTACATTTATATGCGGGGTGAGTACAATTTTCTGCTCAAATCACTACAAAAAAAACTGGATAATTATAATGCTCTGCTTACTGAAAAAGGCGTCGATTTTCAAATTTACTTTAAATCCGGATCGGGTGCATATGTATGCGGGGAAGAAAGTGCGCTGTTTGAATCAATGGAAGGCAAGCGTGGTGAGCCACGCAACAAGCCGCCCTACCCTACTGTTGCCGGATATAACTACAAACCAACAGTAATAAACAACGTTGAAACCCTGGTATATACTACCATGATTTGCCATATGGGACCCGAAAAATTTAAGGCACTTGGCACCACCGACTCACGGGGATCGAAAGTCTTCTCCGTTTCAGGCGACACACCCATCCCGGGTATTTATGAACTTGAACTAGGTATGCCGCTGCAGAATTTTGTTGATGAATTTGGTGACGGCGATGCCAAGGCTATACAGGTTGGCGGTGCATCGGGCCATTGTGTACCACGCAAAAAGTTTACTGATACCATCATTGGTTTTGAAGGTATACCCACAGGGGGCTCCATGATGATTTTTAACAGCAGCCGTTCCATGTATAACGTGCTTCATGACTATCTGGAATTTTTCACCGAAGAATGCTGCGGACAATGTACCCCTTGCCGTGTAGGCTGCCAGCAGCTTCTCAAAGGCATTGAGGCCGTAAAAAAAGGTGAAAAACCACCTGCTTATTTAAACGACCTGAAAAAGCTTACAACCACCATGAAGATTGCAGCCAAATGCGGTTTGGGGCAATCAGTGGGCAATCCTTTTAATTCCATAGTGGATAATTTCAGGGAGGAGATCATTTATTAAATGTCTTAATCAGGTAACAGGCAGACAACACCTGCCTTTCACTCAAAAAACATAAACTTATGAGCAAGTATCAGGTAAATTTAAAAATAAATAATATGCCCATCTCGGTGGAAGAAGGTACCACCCTATTAGAGGCAGCACGTAAACTCAATTTCAGGATACCCACCCTGTGCAATCATCCTGATTTATCCATAGCTGGCAATTGCCGGGTATGCGTTGTGGAAGTTAAAGGGGCCAAACTACTGGCCGCTTCATGCGCCACTCCGGTTTCTGAAGGTATGGAAGTGTTTACCAACAGTGAAAAAGTCAGAATCGCGCGAAAACATATCGTTGAGCTACTGCTCTCCGAACACAACGCCGACTGCACCAAGTGCTTTAAAAACGGGAATTGCGAGCTTCAGGAAATTTCGGGAGAATACCGCATTGGCGAACATGTCTTTTTAGACCTGGTTAAGCCCGAAAGCAAAATTCAGGATATCTCATCGCCTGCCATCATTAAAGATGACAGCAAATGCATTCGTTGTCAACGTTGCGTAAGAACCTGTGAAGAGATACAGGGAGTGGGAGCCCTTGGCGTTATCAACAAGGGCAGTCAACAGCGTATATCCACCTTCTTAAACAAACCCCTTAACGAAGTGGTATGCACCAATTGCGGACAATGTATCAATCGCTGCCCGACCGGAGCATTAACGGAACGAAACTACATAGAGGAGGTGTGGAATGCCATTTACGACCCGTCGAAATTTGTGGTGGTTCAAACAGCACCCGCAACCCGGATTGCCCTGGGTGAAGATCTTCACATTGAAGCCGGAAGCAGGGTAACGGGCAAGATGGTTGCTGCACTGAAGAAACTGGGATTCAACAAAGTGCTGGACACTGATTTTGCTGCCGATTTAACCATTATGGAAGAGGGAACTGAGTTACTAACCCGCTTGAAAAAAGTCCTGGTCGATAAGGATGAAACTGTAAAACTCCCAATGATGACCTCCTGCTCCCCGGGCTGGATTAAGTTTCAGGAGCACATGTTTTCTGATATGCTCCAAAACCTATCCACCTGCAAATCGCCTCAGCAAATGTTTGGCGCGGTAGCCAAAACTTATTATGCCGACAAAATTAACATCAAGGCTCAGGATATGATAGTGGTATCCATCATGCCATGCACCGCCAAGAAGTTCGAATGTGAACGCCCCGAAATGCGGGATAGTGGCTACAGGGATGTGGATTATGTACTTACCACCCGTGAATTGGCCATGATGATAAAACAGGCGGGTATTGACTTCAACAAACTTGAAGAAGAACATTATGACAGTATACTGGGCGAATCAACCGGTGCTGCAGTTATTTTTGGTGCCACAGGAGGTGTAATGGAGGCTGCACTGCGTACAGCTTATGAAATAGTCACCGGGCGTGAAGTGCCATTTACCAACCTCAATATTCAACCGGTAAGAGGCATGGAAGGAGTTAAAGAAGCCACAATAAATATTAAAAATGTTAAACCCGAATGGAAATTTCTGGAAGGCGTTGACCTGAATGTCGCCATATCCCACGGATTGGGCAATGCGAGATTTTTAATGGACAAGATCAATCGCGGTGAAGCCAATTATCACTTTGTTGAAATCATGGGATGCCCGGGCGGTTGTCTGGGAGGTGGTGGCCAACCTATACCCACCTCAGCCGAAATAAGACAAAAACGTGCAGAGGCTATATACAGTGAAGATGAACATATGACCATCAGAAAGTCACATGAAAATCCGGAAATACATGAGATTTACAAACAATTTTTTGGTCAGCCATTAAGCCACCGATCTCATGAATTGCTGCATACGCACTATAAGCCCAGAAACAGGTACTAATTTGGAATCATTCCATATAGCATAAGACCGGCTTAATGCCGGTTTTTTGCTATTCAACTTGCTGGATTTTAATATTTTACATATTTCATTGTTATTTCATTAACATTGTTAAAAAAATAACAGAAAACTTGTTTTATATCAAATATAACAGTATTTTTGCAGCAGATTAAAATGTGTAACTCATCGGGATTCTAAACTGGTTATATGAAAGTCAAAGACATTGTTGAAATACTGAATGCAAGAGTAGTGGTTGGTCAAAATTTACTGGAATCCGAGGTGGAATTGGCTTTTTCATCAGACTTAATGAGCGATGTACTCACAGTAGAAACTGAGAATCTGATGTTGCTTACCGGTTTAGCGAATTTACAAACGATTCGTACTGCGGAGATGTCTGATATCAACAAAATAATTTTTGTACGCAGGAAAAAAGTGAACGAGGAGATGAAACGGCTGGCTGAAGAAAATGACATGATATTGATTGAGTGTGACTACTCTATGTTCAAAGCCAGTGGCATTCTTTACCAGCATGGGGTTAAACCTGTTTATTAAACGTAATGGAAATGCACTTTGAATTTCAGGTTGAAGGTGGAAATTTTTCCAAAGCCGGAACAGCATCCAGTCAGTTAAAGAAAATACTTAAACAACTGAATGTTGATTCCAGGGATGTAAAAAGAGTGGTTGTAGCCTTGTATGAAGCTGAAGTAAACGTGGTTGCACATGCCTACAATGGTACAATCATTATAGACATTGACACTGAAAAAATCACCATTCGTATTGAGGATGAAGGCCCCGGCATTCAGGATATTGACCAGGCAATGCAACAGGGTTTTTCAACAGCTTCTGAAATGGTGCGGGAAATGGGATTTGGCGCCGGAATGGGATTGCCTAACATTAAAAACAACACCGACCATCTAACCATTACCTCTGAAGTAGGTGTAGGTACTCAGGTAAACATGATCATTAATTTTAACAGTTAATAAAATACAAAGTGGAACACAGCAATTTTCATCATGCACTTAAAATACGGGAGGATCTATGCATTGGATGTTCTCACTGCATGAATGTGTGTCCCACAGAAGCCATCCGGGTGCGTCAGGGCAAAGCCGTTTTATTTGGCAGCCGTTGTGTGGATTGCGGAGAGTGTTTTCGTGTTTGCCCGGTAAGCGCCATTATCATCGACCATGATGATTTCAATTACATATTTGATTACAAATATCGTATTGCACTTGTTCCAGCCGTTTTTACCGGTCAGTTTCCTGAAGATGTTTCTCCGCAACAGATATTTAGTGTGTTGCTGGATTTGGGTTTTACGCATGTGTATGAAGTGGAAAATGGCACTTCTCTTCTTCAGCAAGCCATGCATGAATACGCTGATAAGCAGGATATAAGCAAACCTTTGATTTCAAGTTTTTGCCCGGCCATAGTGAGGCTTATTCAGGTTAAGTTCCCGGTTTTGGTTGACAACATACTGTTGCTTAAACCACCTCTGGATATTTCGGCTCTGCATATTAGAGAGGAAATGCGGCGAAAAGGAATCACCGATAAAGAAGCAGGTATATTTTACATAACTCCCTGTGCCGCAAAAATTGCAGCCATTAAGGACCCCGTTGGTGAGGACAAATCGCCTATTAGCGGGGTAATCAACATGGATGTACTTTTTAATAAAGTTTACCGAAAGGTAAAAACACGCGACAATAAAAGCTGTTCCTTACCGGTATATACCGATTTGCCCGCAACAGCAAGGTGTTGGTCGCTAACCAATGGCGAAGCTCCATTGGCAAAAGGCCGCACATTGGCAATTGATGAGATCAATAATGTGATTGATTTTCTGGAAAAGCTGGAAAATGAAGAGATCAATGATGTTGATTTTGTAGAGCTCAGAGCATGTGATGAGAGCTGCGCTGGTGGGGTTCTGGCAGTAAGTAACCGCTTTTTAACCGCCGAACGCTTGCGCAATCACCCGGCCAATATCGCCGATTTGCCTTCGGGTGACCATCCCGACGGCTTTAGAGACATCAGCGAGAACCATGCGGAAATAAAAAAACATATTGGCATTGAAGAAGTGAAGCCCAGGTCGATAATGAAGCTCGACGATAATATAGCAGAAGCCATGCGTAAGATGGAAAAGGTAAACCGAATTATGCAAGTGCTTCCAAGAGTGGATTGCGGGGTTTGTGGCGCTCCAAGCTGTCAGGCTCTGGCAAGAGATATTGCCCTGAATGAAGCCAATTTACACGACTGTGTTTTTATTCAGAAAATACTTGAACAAAGAGGTGAACTTAGCCCGGAAGAAAGTATAAAGATTGTACAAAAAATCTGGGGATTTGGTAAAACAAATAAATACAGAGACCTTAAAGGACTATAACATGACTGTAAAAGAAATAGCAGAAAAGCTTAACTTAAAGGTACTCAGCGGAGCTTCCGGACTCAACAACGAGATTAACTACGGATATGCTTCAGACCTGCTGAGCGATGTGATGGGTAACGCCAAATCGGGCGAAGTATGGGTTACCCTGCAAACACACAAAAATGTGATGGCGATTGCCTCACTTAAAGATTTGGCTGCAGTAATCCTGGTCAAAGACCTGCAACCCGAAGCAGATATGGCAGCCCAAAGTGAAGATGAAGGTATTCCGGTACTGGGCACATCTGATGATGCGTTTACCCTGATTGGTAAACTATATGAACTGTTGAAAAAATAATATCACCATGAAGTTGTTTAAAGCCGATTTGCATATACATACTGTTCTCTCTCCATGTGGATGCCTGGAGATGAGCCCGGTAAATATTGTGCAGACCGCGCTTAACAGGCAACTGGATATTATAGGTATCACTGACCACAATTCAACCCGTCAATGCCGTCAGGTGTTGGAAGCGGCAGACGAAACAAGCCTGAAAGTATTTACCGGTGTTGAAATTACCAGCCGCGAAGAAGTACATTGCCTGGCTTTTTTTGAGCACCTCTACGCGCTTGATGCCTTTCAGCATTACCTGGATGAGCATCTGCCAAAAATAAAAAACAATCCTGATCTTTTTGGTTATCAGGTGGTGGTTGATAAAGATGAAAATATCCTTTATCAGGAAGATTATCTGCTGATAACCGGCTTAAATAAAGGAATAAACGAAATTGAACAAGAGGTGCGCAAACATGGCGGTATCTTTATTCCGGCGCACATTGATAAGCCCAAGTACAGCCTTATCAGTCAATTGGGTTTTATACCGGATGATTTGCCGGTGGATGCGCTTGAATTGTCGAAACACACCTCTACCAGCGATTTTTTGGCAATCTACCCCAAACAGTCAGCAAGCACCTTTATCAGAAACTCTGATGCGCACCAAACTGAATTTATTGGCACTTCATATACATACTATCGTATGAGCACGCCTTGTTTTGAAGAATTCAGGATGGCTTTACATCATAAAGACGGGAGGGAGGTAATTGCAGCATGAAGGATCTTTCGATGCATATACTCGACATTGTTCAAAACAGCATTTCTGCCGGTGCCGACACTATTGAAGTCGTTATCAGCGAAGATCGTCAGCATGATAAGTATATACTTGAAATCTCCGACAATGGACGTGGGATTCAACCCGATGATTTGGCCATTGTGACCGACCCGTATTTTACATCCCGCACTACACGCAAAGTAGGAATGGGCTTGCCACTGCTGAAGCAAAATGCTGAAAGAACCGGGGGTAGCATGAGTATCACTTCAAC